>JAAYDD010000338.1 GCA_012729435.1 Desulfobulbus sp. | reverse complement strand
GTTTGGATTGTCCGTATGTCGTAGTTAGCTTGTAAAAGATGGGTCGCAAAACTGTGGCGAAAAGTGTGCGATTTAACGCGCTTAGTGAGTTTTGCCATCCTAGCCCCCCAGTTAGGTTGCCCGTCAACCACAAACACCTGACTCAGGAGTTTCTCGGACGTGCCAAGGTCGAAACAACAATGATCTCCACCCATATCATCAAGGAGATGCGCAGTCCGGTGGCGAGTCCGCTTGATGCGCTGGGTCGGCAGCGGGTGTTTGGGCGATTCCTGAAGGATGCAGAAATGTGCGGATGGTCAGGCGTCCAGCCGGACTTCTTCTTTTATATCCAGAAGGCTGCGAAGATCTTCATTTGCCAAATTGGTCAATTCAACGAAGAACGCAGGTTTACCCTCATCCCACAAAACACAAAAAAGCCCATGTACACATGGGCTTTTGTACTCCTTGGACTGATGAGAAAAACTAGGGACACTTCCCTGTTTTTGTGTGTGCCCGGCCCGGCTTTCCCGGTCTTAATGGCTGATTTAACCGAAATTCCAGTTGATCGATAGTCCGCCGGTCCTCGTCATCGAAAAAGACGGTGACGCGATTATTACCGCGTTGCGTGATATGATGCGGATAGCCGGCCACTATGATGCGTGCAATTCTTGGCATGGTGCGGATACTGCTATCAAAGCTGATAGCTCGCAATAGAAAATATGGGAAGTGTCCCTGGTTTTCTCAGTTTTCTCTAGTTTTTAACCACCGATTCAGATTGTGGCTCGCTGCGCTCACACAATCTAACCTTGTTCGTTAGATGTATGCTACCGGAGGGCTTCACTCCGCATTTAGGAGCGCCTCTTTGGCTTTAGCATATTCAGCATCGTTGATGAGCTTTTGGTCATACAGGTCTTTTAGCTCAAGCAATTTATCCTTCTTGCTCTTGGCGCCTGTGGGCGTTACATCCCCGACACTTCCAGCTTCGCAACCCTTCTGGACGTACATTTTCTGAAGCTCGCCATAGCGGTCTCGGTAGGCCTTAATTTCAGCGTCTTCGGCGGCGCCGCTATCCATAAAGAAGAAGGGCACGATCAGAAATAGGCCGGCAGTGGCGAGTGCAACGTTCTTTCCTGTTTTTTTGGATTCAGGAATCAGAGCCTGTACTTGCGATTCTACTGTCGACATCTCGGTGCGGATCGCTTCGCAGCTTAGAGCCGAGTCGCCCACCTGCACTGACTTGACGGGATTTGCAGCCCGACCGCCGCAGCCCGCTATGGGAAGAAGCGCAAACTGGGCCAACGTGACGTAGATAACTATTCGGTGAAGTCGTGTAGCCATGAGTGAAAGTCCTTTTTCTTCGTATATGGTCCGTCATTTCGACCAAGGGAAGAAATCCCATCGTTTCAAGAACAAGATTTCTCACATTCATTCGAAATGACAATATAAATTATATCAGCCTTTCGAGATGCGAATGGAATGCACCGAATGATTTTGTCATTTTGCAAAAGGCTCATCTAACGCCTTGCTCACCGGAAAACTGAAGCGAAGCGTAGGTTTGTCCGGTGAGCAAGGCGTTATGTTCATTTGGTACAGAACTTGTTCCACACTGATGCGAAATCATCGACTTCATTTTGCAGAAAAGTCATATCTGGTGAGCCAGCGGAAACGAAATGCTGAAACCCAACGAAGCCGCCAAATGAGTTTTTAGAATTAACTTGGCCGCAGGTTATTGGAACATTGTCTGCGCCACGAAAAAAATATACATCCTTGAATTCTGCCGATTTTAGATCTTTGAGTCTAGTAAGTACAGAATCCTTTCCTTTTTCAATCCAAGCGTATTTATACTTTTCATCTTGAGCCGCTTTCTTTTCTGCATCTCTTTTTGTTTCTGCTGCTTTTTCGGCTTCTCGCTTCTCAGTTCTTGCAGCCTTTTGCTCAGGCGTCATATTTGATTCTTGTTGATACACGCCGTAAACGGTAAGAACTATAAAGACCAATACGGTCCATGTAAGAAATGACGTCTTCTTCGGTGGTTTAGCTCCGCACTTGGGACATGTCTTCCCTTGTGCTTACCTGCTCTCCACATTCTTTACATTTTACGAGTGCCACTCGATTTCTCCTTTTTGAACATAACAAGTTATTAGCTGGACGGGATCGTCCAGCTAATAACTTCAATAGTATTGTTAATGATAATAGCACAAAAACATGCCAAGTCTATTATATTCCACGGTGAAATAATGCTTGAAAATCCAATGGGCCTTTTGCCTCTTTTGCCGTCTTGCCTGGTATGCAGTGGGTATACATCATCGTTGTTCTCACATCAATATGCCTCGGCATCGCTTGGACTGTCCGTATATCATCGTTAGCTTGTAAAAGATGGGTCGCGAAACCTGCCCTGGAAATCTCAAGTTCAATGCTGCCAGGCAGTGTTAGATGATGCTACCCGCAAAATACAAAAAAGCCCATGCAAACATGGGCTTTTGTACTCCTTAAACTGATGAGAGGCGATGAAGGTTTAGGGCGCAATCACTCCCACTCGATGGTGGCCGGTGGTTTGGAGGAGATGTCGTAGACCACCCGGTTAACGCCGCGCACCTCGTTGATGATGCGGCTTGAGATACGGCCGAGCAGCTCGTAGGGGAGCTGCGACCAGTCCGCGGTCATGGCATCGCGGCTGTCCACCGCCCGAAGCGCAATCACATGCTCGTAGGTCCGGCTGTCGCCCATGACTCCCACGGTCTGGATGGGTAAAAGCACGGCAAAGGACTGCCACACCTTGCGGTACCAGCCGCTGTCCTTCATCTCTTCCAGAACAATGGCATCGGCCCGGCGGAGGATGTCCAGCCGTTCGGCAGTGACCGGCCCCATGATGCGGATACCCAGGCCCGGGCCGGGGAAGGGCTGACGGTAGATCGCCTCCTCAGGCAGCCCCAGTTCCAGCCCCAGCTCGCGCACCTCATCCTTGAAGAGTTCGCGCAGGGGCTCGATGAGATCAAGCTGCATCCGTTCAGGCAGGCCGCCGACGTTGTGATGCGACTTGATGGGTGCCTTGCCCCGGAAGGAGACCGACTCGATAACATCCGGATAGAGGGTTCCCTGGGCAAGGTAACGCACATTTGTCAGTTTTCTGGCCTCAGCCTCGAAAATTTCAATAAAGCCGTAGCCGATGCGTTTCCGCTTCTCCTCCGGATCGGCAATACCGTCCAGTGCAGAAAGGAAAAACTCGGTGCCGTTGACATCAATGACGTTCAGGCTTGTCTTCTCCCGGAAGAAGCGGAGCACGCTTGCCGACTCGCCGGTGCGCATCAGGCCGGTATCCACATAGATACAGGTGAGCTGATCGCCAATGGCCCGATGCACCAGGGCCGCCACCACTGAGGAGTCCACACCGCCGGACAGGGCGCAGATAACCCGGTCGCCGCCCACTTTTGCCCGGATCTCCGCCACTGTGCTCTCGATGAAGGACCGCATGGTCCATTCCGGCCGGCAACCGCACAGACCGAAGATGAAGTTGCGCAGCACATCGGTACCGATGAGGGTATGGGCGACCTCAGGATGAAACTGAATGGCGACAAAGGGCTTTTCCAGATGACGGAGCGCAGCGCAGGGTGAATCAGGACTCGTGGCGGTGACGCTAAAACCCGGGGCTGGTTCCCTGATCCGGTCGCTGTGACTCATCCACACCTGGTAATGCGCCGGAGCGACCTCCAGACCGGCGAACAGACCGCCGGTGTACTCAACCGTGAGTTTCGCCTTGCCGAACTCCTGTTTATCAGCACGTTCAACCTGCCCGCCGAGCTGAACGGTCATCAGCTGGGCGCCGTAGCAGATGCCGAGGACCGGCACCCCGAGCTCGTAAATACCCGCATCACTGAACGGCGCGTCCGCATCATGCACACTGGCCGGGCTGCCGGAGAGGATGATACCAGCGGGTTGCATGGCCTTAAGGTCGGCAAGCGGCAGGGTGTATGGGTGAATTTCACTGTAGACCTTCTGTTCGCGGATCCGCCGGGCAATGAGCTGTGTGGTCTGCGAACCGAAATCAAGGATGATTATTTTCTGGGCATGGGTGGACATGGCGGCTGTATAAGGTGTATTTGACAGGGATTAGAGACTTTCAGTCCGGTAGTTGGGTGCTTCCTTGGTGATGATAACGTCGTGCACGTGCGACTCGCGCAATCCGGCAGCAGAGATCTGCACAAAACGGGCTTTCTCATGCAACTCCTCAATGGTGGCCGCACCGGTATACCCCATACCTGAACGCAGACCGCCGAGCAGCTGATAAATCATCTCGGAAATCGGTCCGCGGTACGGCACCTTGCCCTCAATCCCCTCAGGCACGAGCTTGCTGCTCTGATCCTGAAAGTAGCGGTCACCGGAACCGTCCTTCATGGCACCGATGGAGCCCATGCCCCGGTACCCCTTGTACTTGCGACCCTGATAGAGAAACGTCTCGCCCGGGGTTTCGTCGGTGCCGGCAAAGAGCGACCCGACCATGACCGAGTGGGCGCCGATGCCGATGGCCTTGCAGATGTCGCCGGAGAACTTGATTCCACCGTCCGCGACAACAGGAATGCCCCGTTTGGAGGCTGCCTGCACGCAGTCGTGCAGGGCGCTGAGCTGCGGCACACCGACCCCTGCCACAATACGCGTCGTGCAGATGGATCCTGGCCCGACGCCGACCTTGACACCGTTGGCGCCGGCCTTGATAAGCGCTTCAGCCGCCTCGCCGGTCGCGATATTACCGGCGATCACAGATAAGGATGGAAAATTTGCCTTCAGTTTACGAAGGGCCTCAAGAATACCGGCGGAGTGACCGTGAGCTGAATCAAGCACGACCACATCCACCTTTGCCTTGACGAGGGCCTCGGCCCGTACCAGGAGATCCGGCCCGACACCGAGGGCCGCTCCGGCGAGGAGGCGTCCCATGCTGTCTTTGGCCGCATTGGGATACTGCCTGATCTTCTCGATATCCTTGATGGTGATCAGCCCTTTGAGCCGGCCGTCATCATCAACGATCAGCAGTTTTTCAATACGGTGTTCATGGAGCAGTGCCTTGCAGTGCGGCAGATCAATACCGACCGGCGCGGTGACCAGGTTTTTACTCGTCATCACATCACTGACCCTGAGGCCGTCATCGGAAACAAAACGGAGATCGCGGTTCGTGACGATACCCACCAGCTTGTCACCGTCAATGACCGGAAGGCCGGAAATACGGTAAGTGCGCATGATCTGCTGCACTTCGGCAACGCTTTGATACGGGTTGACGGTGATGGGGTCATCAATCATGCCGGACTCGGATTTCTTGACCCGCTCAACCTCTTTGGCCTGCTGCTCAACGCTCATATTCTTATGAATGATACCGATACCGCCTTCCCGGGCCATGGCAATGGCGGTCTGGTGTTCTGTCACTGTATCCATGGCCGCGCTGATGAGCGGTGCCTGCAGATCAATTGTGTCGGTCAGGCGGGTTTTAAGCGAGACTTCTGACGGCAGAACGTTGGAGGCTCCGGGTACAAGGAGGACATCGTCAAAGGTAAGGGCGAAGGGAATGGAATGTTGCAACATGAGTTTTTACTTTCTCCTGCAGTGGAAAGGAAGAGTCCGCCCATCGGCCTGAATGGCGAATACTATGCGGCCGTCTGATGGCGGACAACGGGATTGTCAAACTGAACTCCGGCTGACCGGAGCGGCCCGGTTCTTTAAGTTCATTACGTCTCTTTTGTATGGAAGAATGACCGGATACCTGTGGTCAGGTAGAATAATAACGTAACATGTTCCGGTCAAAAAAAAAATGAGGGGATCGGAAAGCCTGTGCTTTTACGGGTCATTTACGGCCGTATCCCGGCCAGACAAAGAAATTGCTGGATTTTAGCGGTCTTTCCTGCTTAGATACTATGTTCTTTCAGATCACAGTCTGTGATTTGCCCTTTTGCACCACCTTTTCCCGGGGCGCAGCCCCCGACAAGACTGTTTACGTATGGCTAAGATAGTATCAATCAATCCGTCCAACCCCCAGCCGCGACTCATCGCACAGGCGGTTGAAATCCTGCGGCACGGCGGTGTTATCTGCTACCCGACTGATACCATGTACGGCATCGGCTGCGATATATTCAACCAGAAGGCTGTTAAACGAGTCTACCAGATAAAAAGACGGCCAAAAAACAAGCCGTTCAGCTTTATGTGCGCCTCGCTCACAAACATCAGTCACTACGGGCATGTGGGCAACACGGCCTACCGGCTGATGCGCAAAAATCTGCCTGGCCCGTACACCTTTGTTCTCTCAGGCACCAAACTCGTTCCGAAGATCATGCTGACGAAACAGAAGACCGTGGGAATCCGGGTTCCTGACCACCCCGTCTGTCTGGCCATCATCGAGGCCCTGGAAAATCCGCTTCTCAATACGAGTGCAACCTTTGAGGACGACGAACAGCCGGTCAGCACCTGTTACGATGTTGATGAACTCTTCGGTAAACAGGTTGATCTCATCATCGACAGCGGCGAGATCATTCCGCAGCCCTCCACGGTGATCTCCCTGCTGACCGACGAACCGGAGATCCTGCGTGAAGGCAAGGGAGACATCACCCCCTTCCTCTGATCACACTCCTCTGGCTCGGCAAAATAAAAAAGACCGAATCCCAACGGACCCGGTCTTCAACTCATCGATCAAAACTATCACTCCGTTTCGTCGATCAACATTTCCTTCAATGATTTACTCATTGTAAAATGCAGTGTCTTCCGCGCCGGAATGTCCATCATCTTTCCGGTTTTCGGGTTCTTGGTCGTGCGTGGCTTGCGGGTGCGCACTGAAAAACTGCCAAACCCCCTTATCTCGACACGTCGCTCCTCAGTCAGCGCCTGGGATATCTCCTCAAGTATAATTTCAACCGCCTGAGCAATGTCTTGTTTATAATAGTCGCCGAGTTGCTCGGAGACCTGGTTAATCAATTCACGCTTGAGCATGATTCGTATCCTTATAGTAAACTAGCCGCGTGGTGATCGGCATGAACACGCCACCGTCCGCAGATAGGGTAACAGGAGCACACCGGCCGCTGACGCAAACCGGTGTGCTCTGATGGATGATTCGAATTCTCTACGGCCTGAGTTACTTGTTGGCCTCGTCGTTGGCAGCAGCCTTCAGCAGATCACCGAAGGTTGATGGAGCAGCACTCTGTGACTTCTGCAGGTACTCCTCAGGAACAACACCCTGATTGTCCTCTTTCTCCTGCAGGGCCTTGACAGACAGTCCGATCTTACGATCATCAGCAGAAACATTGATGACCATGGCCTTCAATGTATCATTGATATTGAACATGCCGACCGGAGTTTTGACCTTGTCCTTTGAGATTTCAGACACATGCACCAACCCCTCAATGCCCTCTTCCAGCTGAACAAAGACACCGAAGTCAGTCACATTGGTAATGGTCCCCTCAACAGTTGAGCCAATGGGGTAGTTGCTTGCCGCAGCCTGCCATGGATCCGGCTCCAGCTGCTTGATACCCAGAGAGAATCGCTCGTTTTCCTTGTCAATTTTAAGAACAACCGCCTGGATGGTCTCACCCTTGGTATACTTTTCGGACGGATGCTTGATCCGTTCGGTCCAGGACAGATCAGAGACATGGATGAGTCCGTCAATCCCCTCTTCAATACCGATGAAAATACCAAAGTCGGTGATGTTCTTGATTTTCCCCTCGATGATGGAACCGACAGGATAGCTCTCCTCCACCACATCCCACGGGTTGGGCTGCAGCTGTTTCATACCGAGAGAGATACGCTTGGTCTCAGCTTCAACCTTGAGAACCTGCACTTCAATCTCATCGCCGACACCGACGATCTTGGATGGATGACGCGGCTTTTTCGACCAGCTCATCTCAGAAATATGGACAAGACCTTCCACTCCCTCTTCGAGCTCGACAAACACGCCGTAATCCGTGATGGAGACAACCTTGCCCTTGACCCGCGAACCGGGCGCATACTGCTCCGGAACCCGCTCCCACGGGTCGGCCTTGAGCTGCTTGACGCCAAGTGAAACCCGGTCGGAATCCTTGTCGTACTTGAGAATCTTAACCTCGATTTCTTCGCCGACATTGTACAGCTTGGAGGGATGGGAGACCCGTCCCCATGAAAGATCGGTGATATGACAGAGACCGTCCATACCGCCGAGGTCGATGAACAGGCCGTAGTCGGTGATATTGGTAATGGCGCCGCGGATAATCTGCCCCTCTTCCAGGGTATTACGCATCTGCTCGCGCAGGGCGACACGCTGGCTCTCAAGAATGGCACGCCGGCTGATCACCACATTGTTGCGCTTGCGGTTGAACTTGAGAATCTTAAACTCAAAGGTCTCGCCGATAAGGGCATCCAGGTCCTTAACCGGACGCAGATCGATCTGCGAATAGGGAAGGAAGGCCGGCACGCCGATATCAACCGACATACCACCTTTAACCCGATTATCGATACGGCCCTCGATTGTCCCGTCTTCTTCCTGAATTTCGGCAATCTGTTCCCAAACCTTGATGGCAATTGCTTTTTCGCGGGAAAGGAGCAGACCGCCCTCCTCCTTCCGTTTTTCGATGAAGACTTCAAACTGGTCTCCGATGCTGACAACGCAGTCAGGGTCTTCATGGCGAAATTCTGACAGGGGAATATAACTTTCCGCCTTGTCCCCGACATCAATCAGCGCCGCATCGTTCGTCAAACCGACAACGGTGCCGATTGCAACCTCACCGACATTGATAACGGTGCTGTTGTCTCCCTGTTCAAACAATTCCGCAAAACTGATTTCCTCGTCAAAGTTCGTGTCATCTGCCGCAAAAGCGGGTTGAGTTCCGTTTTTTGTCATGGAGTTTCCTGTGATCGCCAATACTGGTCTTAAAAAGAATAATGGATCGGACGTAAATACTACGCTTTGTCTCTGCCTGCAAAGCCAACCCATGTACCAGAGATTTTTCCAAAAAACAACTGTTTCTTCTTGAAAGCAGGTATTTCTTTCAATCGGAAAAACAGGATGAACGGGCCCGCTGTGTCCGATATCCGGCCGATAAAACAAGCGCGGCAGACCAGAAGATGATCAGGATAAGGAAGCCGCCAAACGACAGGCTCACCGTTTGCCGTAGACGCTCAACTCTTCAAGTATGGGACCGAACAGCTCCTCATACATGGGTATGGCCTTGCGCAAAACAACATCAAGGCAGTGGAGTTCAGCGGTATTGACAGTCAGATTGGCACTGTAGGCAAGGGCCTGCAGATTATAAAGGGTATGAAGGTTCCTGCCGATGAGGATATAGTAGATGAAGCGCCGGCGATCCATGGGGAGCCTGCACATATGACTGTGAAACACCGACTCTTCAAGGGAGCCTTCCAGCTCAACGTGGAAGACGATACAGGCAAAGTTGACAAAGCGCATCCGTTCGATGGCCTCGGAAACCGTATCCACCATGAAGACCTGATAGCCCACCGCTTCCAGAGCAGCTCCAATCTGCTGGCGCTCGTCATTTTTCTGATGAAGGACAAGAGCCATGGGAACATCCTCCACCTTTTCCTCGGTGTCGAAGACTCCGCTCGACAGCCAGTCAAGATTCGGCGGTGGCGGCGGCTGGACATGGCTGACGCCGGCGGATGCCTGTGGTGCAGTTTCTTTTTTGTCCAGATTGATGGTACCGCGGCAGAGAGGGCATTTCAAAGCGAGCTGTTTTCCGGGGGGGAGCTGGGCCAGGGCCTGCTCCAGACGGCTCATCTGCTCGCTGGTAAAGGAAAGGGCCTGCCGGCAGTTCGGGCATTGGGTCAGCATATGGTACATTCCTCAAAAAAAAAATTATGCTCAGTGTAAAACCGGGATACAGACGATGCAACCGCTCTCGTGATGCTGTTACCATCGCTGGTACGGATCTTTTTCCTCCTGCTCCATCTGGAGGTTATCAATATCCGAGGTACGCTCGCCGCGCGCGGCTTTGATCGTGTCGATACCCCGTTTAATTTCACTGCGATGAGAGGCGTAGAGAATCGCCGACTCTTCGGTGATCAACCCGGTTTCAAACAACTCGAGCAGATGCTGATCAAAGGTGCGCATATCCTTGGTCGAGCCATCCCGGATAACATTGTAAAATGTCTTTTCCTCGGTCTCACCGTTGATGATCAGATCTTTGATACGCAGACTCGTGCAGAGAATTTCCAGCGCCGCAACCCGCCCGCCACCGATACGCGGCAAAAGCCGCTGGCTGACGACCCAGCGGATGGAGTCGGCCAGCCGGTTACGGATCTGCGGCTGTTCGTCGGTCTCAAACATGCCCAGAATACGGTTGATGGTCTGGCCGGCATCAATGGTGTGCAAGGTGGAGAAAACCACATGCCCGGTTTCCGAGGCGGTCAGAGCAATTTCCAGTGTTTCCCGGTCACGGATCTCACCGACCAGAATGACCTTGGGGGCCTGACGCAGAGCTGCCCGGAGGCCGCTGGCAAAGGTGTCGAAATCGTCGCCCATCTCCCGCTGGTTAAAGGTGGCCTTCTTGTGCGGATGCACATACTCGATCGGATCTTCGAGCGTAACGATATG
Source organism: Desulfobulbus sp. (assembly GCA_012729435.1). Lineage (GTDB taxonomy): Bacteria > Desulfobacterota > Desulfobulbia > Desulfobulbales > Desulfobulbaceae > Desulfobulbus. The sequence continues at coordinate 3,288 of JAAYDD010000338.1, read as the reverse complement.
CACCGGCCGTTCTTCATTGATCTTGTTGAGAATCGCGGCCATGGACGTTGTTTTTCCTGTGCCGGTGGCACCGGTGAACAGGATCAGCCCGTTTACTTCCCTGGCCATCTTGCCAAAGGCATCCGGAAAATTAAAAGCCTGAATTGACGGAATCTTTGTTTCCAGCTTCCGCAAAACCGAAGAGTAACACCCCTTCTGAGAAAAGATGTTGACGCGGAAACGGACCTTGTCATCCAGGGAGTAGGAGAGGTCACAGGAGCCTTTCGTGACAAGGTCCCGCAACAGACGGCGATTACCGCCGATGAGGTTGAGAGCGAAAACTTCAGACTGAAACGGACTCAGCTCTGTGACCGGCGGCACGACATCGACCGGGACGAGCACACCGTCACTCTCCACCTGCAGGGTTTTACCGACAGTGATGTTCAGGTCAGAAACCCGCGGATGCTTGTTGAGCATGGCGGTGATCCAGTAATTAATCTCCTGTTGCTTCATAGCGTATCCTGGTATTGAATTGACAAAAGCATTTTATTACGTTTTATCGCTTCACAATGATGAAAGACAAGAAGAAAAAATAGTTTTGCCTTGAGGTGACGATTATGGCGAATCCACTACGGAGTGCAGTGACAACAGAGGGAAGAAGGATGGCAGGAGCCCGGGCACTCTGGCGGGCCAACGGCAGACGGGAAGAACAGATGAGCCGGCCGGTGATTGCGGTGGCCAACTCCTTTACCCAGTTCGTTCCCGGACACGTTCATCTCCATGAAATCGGCCAGATCGTCAAAGCACGCATTGAAGCACTCGGTTGCTTTGCCGCTGAGTTCAACACCATCGCCATTGACGATGGCATAGCCATGGGGCATGACGGCATGCTGTACTCTCTGCCGTCCCGTGAGCTCATAGCCGATTCGGTTGAGTACATGTGCAATGCTCACAAGGCCGACGCCATGGTCTGCATCTCCAACTGCGACAAGATCACCCCGGGCATGCTTATGGCGGCGATGCGCCTCAACATACCGGCGATTTTTGTCTCCGGAGGACCGATGGAAGCCGGACGCGCCGGAAACAAAGCGATCGACCTGATTGACGCCATGATCCTGGCCGGCGACGAGACCGTCAGTGATGCCGAAGTTGCCGAAGTCGAACGATCTGCCTGCCCGACCTGCGGCTCCTGCTCGGGAATGTTCACCGCCAACTCAATGAACTGTCTGAACGAGGCCCTGGGTCTGGCCCTGCCGGGAAACGGCACGGTGGTTGCCACCCACAAGGCCCGCTCAGATCTGTTTGATCAGGCGGCAGAACGGATCGTTGCCATGTGTGAAGCCTGGTACGGTCATGGTGATGACCGGGTTTTACCGCGATCCATCGCCACAAAGGCTGCCTTCCAGAACGCCATGGCTCTTGACATTGCCATGGGTGGCTCGACCAACACCGTCCTCCACATCCTTGCCATTGCCCACGAGGCTGAGGTTGACTTCACCATGCGGGATATTGATGAACTGTCTCGGCGGATACCCAACCTGTGCAAAGTTGCACCAAGCTCCCACTATCATGTTGAAGATGTCAACCGCGCCGGCGGCGTACTGGGCATTCTGGCTGAACTGGATCGTGGCGGCCTGCTCGACACCTCGGTACATCGGGTCGACGGTCTGACCCTGGCTGAAGCGCTCAACCGTTACGACATAATGCGATCGGATGTCCGGGAAGAGGCACGCACACTGTACCGCAGTGCTCCCGCCGGCAGGTATAACCTGGTGATGGGTTCCCAGGAGACTCTTTATGACAGACTGGATACCGACCGGAAAACCGGCTGCATCCGCGATATTGACAACGCCTACTCCCAAGACGGCGGCCTGGCCGTTCTTTACGGAAACATCGCGGAAAAAGGCTGCATCGTCAAAACAGCCGGAGTTGACACCTCAATCCTTCACTTTACCGGAGTGGCCAGGGTGTATCACTCTCAGGACGAGGCCTGCGATGCCATCCTCGGCGGCGAAGTTCAGGCAGGCGATGTGGTGTTCATTCTTTACGAAGGGCCCAAGGGCGGCCCCGGCATGCAGGAGATGCTCTATCCCACGTCCTACCTTAAGTCCAGGCACCTGGGGGCTGAATGCGCCCTTGTCACGGACGGCCGATTCTCCGGCGGGACATCAGGACTGTCAATCGGCCATGTTTCACCGGAGGCAGCAAGCGGCGGAGCCATTGGCCTTGTTCGTGACGGTGATCGTATCGATATCAACATCCCTGAGCGCTCCATCTCTCTGCTGATCAGTGAGGAAGAGCTGCTCGCCCGTCGCCGGGAAGAAGAGGCGCGGGGGGCGCTTGCCTTTACCCCGGACAGAGACCGGAAGGTTTCCACCGCCCTTCAGGCATACGCCCGCTTTGCGGCCTCCGCAGACAGGGGGGCGGTCCGCATTCTCACCCCGTAAGATTTCTGCAGGTGATCTGTGACAACGATGCAAGCGCCGGAAGGACTTCCAGCACGGGATGAAAAGCGGCAGCGCAGCCGGAAATGGCCGCACCTTCCGGCACGGAATACGCCGAGGAAGAAGTAACTGCTGTGTGGTGATGAATGAAAACAGACAAAAAAAACCCCGCGAAAACCTCATAGTATTCGCGGGGCGAGAAGACGGCCAACGACTATAGCTTGGTTACGTTCTCCGCAGCCGGCCCCTTGGCGCCGCTGACAACCTCAAAGGTAACCCGATCACCTTCTTTCAGGGATTTAAACCCTTGGCCCTGAATCGCAGAGTAGTGTACAAAAACGTCTTTGCCACCGTCCTGCTGAATAAAGCCGAATCCCTTAGAATCGTTAAACCATTTCACTGTGCCCTCTGCCATAGCCGTTCCTCCTTGTGTGACGACCTAACTCTGGGTCCGCATACGGACCATTTTACGAATACAGGTTCATACTACAACCGTCGATCCGGTGCTGTGCCTGAAGCTCTCCGGACAATTGAAATGTACAGTATGCCCCTAAAAAACCTTGAGGATGGAGCGTGAGCGTTGAAAATCACTAGACACACTCCACAATAACTGGTTGTGCTGTGTTACCACCTTCACTATGTACCTGAAATGCACGGTATGCGGCCTGAGCAAAACGAAAAGGGGCCATGAAAAAAACAACGGTGAGAGAGAGCGGGATTTTCATTCAGCAAAAAGGTGTGCGAACATAACGGTACAGCAGGCAGAGAAATTATTCTCGATGGGAGACAAAACGAATGGGAATGGAAAGTAACTGTAATACACAGGTATTCTAACTGTCCTGCCTGAATAAGTGGGCTGCCTTCC
>JAAYDD010000337.1 GCA_012729435.1 Desulfobulbus sp. | reverse complement strand
TGGCAAAGAAGATAGGGATATATACATCACTGACAGCCTGAATCTGGAGGCTGTAACCAGTAAATATCTATTCAAAATCAAGCCGACCGGCGATCGCTACAGAACATATAAATTCGGCTATACCGTCGATAATCCCAGTTATGAATATCTCAGATACAAGATATTCAATGAGGATGGTATTGGTTCAATCGAAGAAACCTTCTACACGCTAAACCTGAAGAATGCCAAGCGATACTTCTACGAGCAGCTGGAAGAGCTCTATTCAGAGAATGGCCTCGATGGGCTTCATGAAATTTACAAAAAACTCACCAAGCTGTTTTTGTTCAATGAATACGTGATCAAAGACGAGTTTGATGTATTTGTTGCATTTGAAACCATGAATAACCGTGGCAAAAAACTGTCCGATTTAGAGCTACTTAAAAACCGCCTTATTTACCTGACAACGCTCTATACTGATGACGAACTGGATACAGCCGAACGACGCAGCTTAAGAGAGGCAATAAACAGCGCTTGGAAAGAGGTCTACTACCAGCTTGGTCGTAATGACAAACGGCCACTGAATGACGACGATTTCCTGAAAGCACACTGGATAATGTATTTCAAGTACTCGAGGAAACGGGGAAATGATTACATCAAATTTCTATTGGATGAACAGTTCTCTCCTCAGAAGGTTCACAAGAAGGTTGAACGAGAGGTTATTCTTGAATTGCCAGAGGAACAACGGACAGATTTTGAGATTGATGATACTGAAAACGAGAACGGTGAACCCGAAGAAACCTCTGTTGTCACTACAGCACTTTTACGGCCGATAGAAATAAAGAAATATGTCAATAGTCTCAAGGAGTCGGCGGTACACTGGTTCAACTCCCACTACCCGTATCTGGCAACTGAGCTAACCGCTGCAGAGCAGAATGCGATTGATCGACTGAACAGGATTGGGATGGGGTATTTCCGGCCCTTGGTCATGTCTTTTTTCAAGAACGAGAAATCACCGGAAAAAAGAATCGAGTTTTTAGATCAAGTGGAGCGCTTCATCTTCGTTGTTTTTCGGTTATGCCAAGCTCGCAGGAATTATCGAGACAGTGAGTTCTACAACGCGGCTCGTGAATTTGATAAAGCCGAGCTGAAGTTGGAAGGTATTAAAGATAAACTGAAAACTTCTGCAGCATTCTGTTTCCGCGAGGATGGGTCGTTTAATACCAAATACTTCTATGACTATTTGTACAAACGATTCAACAGCGGGGGAAGAAGCGGATATTACGGTTGGCATGGCCTGAGGTACTTTTTGTATGAGTATGAGGTCAATCTGCTCTCCCAAAGCCGACAACAAAAGGTCACTTGGGACGATTTACTGAAGACTCCTAAAGATAAAATCTCAATCGAGCACATATTTCCCCAGACCCCAACGGATAAGTGGAAAAACATCTTCTCTGATGTAGTGGAGGATGATTATTGCTATTACAGCGGCTCAATCGGAAATTTACTTCTGCTGTCAATGTCGATTAACAGCTCGCTACAGAATGACACCTTTGATGAAAAGAAACATCCCAAGATTGGCGATTCAGGGGAAAAGATTCGAAATGGTTATTCCGATGGATCACATTCGGAAATTGAAGTCTCCAAGCATGATGAGTGGAACCCTACGAAAATCGAAGATAGAGGACTTCAGTTGTTGAATTTTATGGAAAAACGATGGGATATAAAATTCAAGGACGAGGAAGATAAAGAAATGCTCCTTTTCTTAGACACAAAGGTTGAGTCTGCCGATGATTGATCGAGCCCAAGGATGCTTGCTGGGCCAGCTTGCCGGTGATGCGCTGGGAAGTCTGGTTGAGTTTCAATCCCCGGATGAGATCCGGCGCAGCTACCCTGATGGTGTCCGGGAGCTGGCGGATGGCGGCATCTGGAATACCATTGCCGGTCAGCCGACCGATGATTCCGAGATGGCGCTGCTCCTTGCCCGGCTGCTGGTGAAAACCGGTT
>JAAYDD010000336.1 GCA_012729435.1 Desulfobulbus sp. | reverse complement strand
TCCGCAGTAGGGCTGCCGGTATAACCCCATACTGCGTGACTCGTCTATACCCTGCTGCCAGCCAAGACGAAAGTCCTCATAAAGAAAATCTGTGCCGTGCCGCCCGGCCAGCTGTTCACACCGTTTTCGAATAAGCTCGTGATTCTGATACTTCGAGTACAGCAGCGTTGTGGTAAAGGCGGTGAAATCTCCGGTTGCGGCACTTTCTGCAGTTCGCCCCAACCGCATCTCGTAACACCGGGGGCAACGTTCCTGTTCATGAAAAACCACCTGCCGCAGATAGTCTGTCAGGCCGTACCGGTCGTCAAGCTCCAGCGGAAGATCGGTTATCGCTGCAAATGTCTTGACCGCCTCAAGCCGGCGGTGAAACTCCTGGAACGGATGGATGTTGGGATTATAAAACAGACCGTGCACCTCGTACCCCTGTTCACGGAGACGTTGCAGGGGATAAATGGCGCAGGGACCGCAGCAGATATGAAGGAGAATCTTCATCTTTTGACTCTGAGGTACTTGAGATTTGTCTGATGCCATGGGTGCTGGTGTAAAGTGCCGCCTTTTGATTCCATGAGTTCAATGCCACCATAATAAGCGCTTGTACGAATTGTTCAACCGTCACAGTTTACGAAATGATATCTGTAAAGAAGAGGTACTCCGGTTGTACCATCGGAGTCAGCGATATGCCCGCGCGGGGGAACAGACGGTGTCGGTTGTGCCGTCTGTTTTTTTATAACGGCATATATTTTTTGTGATGCGTCAAAACAAGAATGATGTCGATCAGGCTCGAACAGATAAAAAGATATGTCGAAAAGTGACTTGGATGTGCAAGGAAACAATAGTATGATACGGTTTGACAAAATGCGGCGAACCGTTGCGGAATCCCGTGAATTTCTGATGAGGATATTGACAGGATTCCTGCGAAATGGTATGAACATCCCGCTGTGGAGGGATGGCCGAGTGGTTGAAGGCGGCGGTCTTGAAAACCGTTGTGCGAAAGCACCGTGGGTTCGAATCCTACTCCCTCCGCCATATAACATCATCCTGGACTGCTGCAATTTTGGAGAGATGACCGAGCTGGCCGATGGTGCTCGCCTGCTAAGCGAGTGTGGGGGTTAAACTCCACCGAGGGTTCGAATCCCTCTCTCTCCGCCATGCATTTAAATAAGCCCTTGCCCGTCAAGGGCTTATTTTTTTCTCCAGTCCCATCCCCTTCCTTGCGGCCGTCTTTTCAGGAAATTTATCCGCTTGATCACAAACTGGTGTTGCTGATCAACGCACCGGATAAAATCAGTAGATTCCACTGGATCGGCAGGTATTCTTTCCGGTCCAACCGTCGTCATACCGGAGGAGTTAAGGCCGACGAAAAGCACCTGAACCTTTTTCCACAGACAGGAAGAGGTTACCCGTTGAGTCCATCTCTTTGGGGGCTCTTGACCTCTCTCACCACCGCGCCTTCTGTCCGGGATCTTTTGAAAGACCGCATATCCGTATGAGGAGACGGCCTGTCTGCGTGCCGCCCCCGTGTTTATCCGTTCAGAGATGTCGCATTAGGTGAGCCTGCCGGTTGAGAAGTAACGTGCGGTCTCCGCCAGACCGATCGCGATCAGCGATTCAAACCGTCCTGCGGATGTGACTCTGTCACCATGATATTAAAGTGGAGACGTAACTTGCTTAAGATGGTATGGGGTAGCAGATCTTCCTGGTAAAGATCAGGAAGATCTCCACATATGCAAAAGTTTTATTCTGATTGGAAGACCCGTATTCCAGTACTGGAACACTGTACAGGAGTATTCACATCAATATTTATCGCCTCCTGTCAAATTCTCAGATGATTGATGAAGTTTCCTTTTTTGCAACTGCTCCGGTTCAAAGTATCAAAAAAGAATCAACCAGCTCCAGATCATACGGTCCATCCATACTGGAGCATTGGCGTGTACACCGGGAAAACTCCCGATACACTTTCACCTCCACCAGACGCGATCAACCCTGTTCTTACTGCTCAAGATGTGACTGATGTCCCGGCAAACTTTGTTGCCGATCCGTTTATGCTCTTTGAAGAGAACTGCTGGTACATGTTTTTTGAAGTGGAGACCACTCTCGACAAGGGGCCTGTCGGCAAAATCGGACTGGCTACCAGTACGGATGGTCTGCGCTGGAAGTACAACAAGATCGTTTTGGAAGAGCCTTTCCATCTCTCCTACCCGTACGTCTTCAAGTGGGAAAATGACTTCTATCTTATCCCTGAAACGAGGTCTGTACGGGAAGTCCGCCTCTATCGGGCAACTGATTTTCCGTGGAAATGGCAGAACACGGGACTGCTGCTCAAGGGGCGGCGGTTTGCCGATTCCTCACTTTTCCGCTTCCACGACCTCTGGTGGATGTTTTCAGATGCAGGAAATAACACTTTACGGCTGTACTACTCGCACGACCTGACAGCCGGTTGGAGGGAACACCGCCAAAGTCCGATCTTAAAACGAAATCCCATGTACGCACGACCGGGCGGCCGGGTTATTGTCACTGATAACACGGTCATACGATTTGCTCAGGACTGTCAAACATCCTACGGCAAACAGGTGTTCGCCTTTACCGTGACAGAGCTGACCCCGAAAATCTACCGGGAAACCCTGACGGCTGAACCTGCCCTCACCCCCGGTGCGTTCAGATGGAACCGGTTTGGAATGCATACCGTTGATCCGCATCAGCTGGCGGACGGTACATGGATTGCGTGCGTTGACGGCCTCGGGGAGAGGTAGTGCCATGCAGCGATACACCATTGTCCATTCTCTTTGTCATATACAGTGGGGAGGCCTGGAGCGTCGTGTGTTTAACGAAGCACGCTGGATGGCGGCAAGGGGCCACAGGATGTGTATTGTTGCGCCTGAAGGCTCACCTGTCTGCTGCAGGGCCAGGGAAGAGGGGTGGCTTGTGGAGGCGCTGAAGTTCTCCAGGGTTTCACTGATATCCGATATCTTCCGCTTTCGCCGGATCCTGCAAACCCTTCGGCCGGACATTCTGAATACGCACGGCAACATCGATACAAAGGCAGGGCTGTGTGCAGCAATGGGATTGCACATACCCTGTATCATCCTGTCACGTCATATTACCGCACCGGTTCCGAATTCGTTTTATAACAGGATGCTTTACAGAAACCTGTGCGATACGATTCTCACAACATCCGAGTCAGCGCGGGAGCAGATTGTGCGGAGTTTATCGATCAGCAGCGAGAAGATCTTTTCCGTACCAAGCGGCATCATACCACCGGAAAACCTCATCTCACAACACAGCGCCCATCTGGAGATGACAAGGCTGCTGCAACGTCCGCAGCGCACGCAGTTCATCGGATTTGTCGGCCGGGTAACGCGGGAGAAGGGAGTCGATTATATTGTGGAGGCCTTTGCCGGGATACAGAACCGGTTTCCGAACCTTGAACTCGTACTTGCCGGTCACTGCGATTACCCTGAAGAGCTGACAGCAGATATCAGGGCAAGATCTCTGGCTGACCGGGTGCATCTGATAGGATATCAGGAAGACATCTGGAAGCTCTACCGCGCCTTTGCATGCATGTTACTGGCAAGTGTTGAAAACGAGGGGGTACCCCAGTCACTCATTGAATCGATGTACGCCCGCTGCCCTGTGGTCGGCACATGCGTCGGCGGTATTCCGGAGATATTGAAAAACGGAGAACTCGGCTGGCTCGTTCGCCCAAGGGACGCCGCAGATATTGCCGCAGCGCTGACCGATATCATTGAACATCCTGAACTCACCAGGATGAAAGTGGAAAAAGCCTGCGCCCATGTCAAGAATCATCACACCATTGACCAGATGGGCAGCAGACTGTTGTACATCTATCAGGGCTGTCAGGCTGATCAGCGCCGGCACTGACCTGTCTGGTCATCTTTGTGTGCGTTCCTCTCACGGCGGGAGGAGTACCTGTATGGTGTGGAGCTGTACCCTGCATTTCAGATATAACGGTGTTCCTGTTTTAAAACAGACTGCGGAGCCCGGCGACAGGCACTCTGTCGGGCGGACACACTCTGGTGATCCGTTGTCTTGCAGACAACGGATCATCGGCAGCGGAGCATGAGTACCTGCATGATGAGCGGCATCTCATACACCACACCGGCATTGCCCCACTGACGATAGCCGACGGATATCCACTCTCCCTGCTGCTCCCACAGATCATAGCCGTATTTCCAGGCATCACACTGATTGGCGCAGAGGTACTCGTAGGTCGGACCGTAATAGAGAAAGACCGGCCCGTCTGTTTTGGAACCTGTCCGGGCCTGACCGATGAGCACCTGATCTGCGCCGCGCGCACCGGCTTCCTTTAGGATAGCGGTTTCGATGTCTTTGCCGGAAAAGTTTTCAGGCAGTTGAACCAGGACCTCGGCAAAGACGCGACACGATCTGTCCACCTGGTTTGCCTGAAAAGCAGTGGCGATTTTACTGGTGGCCGGATACACTGCCCCGCTGTAAACGGTATGGTCGGGCCCGCCCAAACCAACAAGCTGCTTGACGCGGTCTTTGGCTCCGCACCCCGAAAGAACGGCCAACAGGAAAACCGCGGCGATCACCCACTGTACATTTACCCTGCTCATGCTTCGCACCCGTTGTGGTGTTGACTAAAAAGAGGAAGGCTGTGCTGACAGCGCTTCTACGTTATGATGACTGGTTCCAAGAAAAACAAGACCTATTCAGGAATGCAAGAAGAAAAGCATCACACCTTCGGGGCAGACTGCCTTCTTCTGCTGGTCGCCCTCATCTGGGGGTTCGGCTTTGTCGCCCAGCGAGCCGGCATGGAGCACCTCGGCCCCTACGCCTTTAACGGCATCCGGTTTCTTCTGGGGTCCTGCTGCCTCCTGCCGCTGGTACTGCGCCGGCAAAGCACACAGCAGGGTCAGAATAAGAAAAAACGCATCTCACTCTTAAAAGCCGGTTTGACGGCAGGAGTCATGCTCTTTGCTGCCGCCACCTTTCAACAGGTCGGTCTCCAATACACCACTGCCGGTAAGGCCGGTTTCATCACCGGACTCTATGTCGTCCTCGTGCCGCTGATCGGTCTGTTCTGGGGGCAGAGAACCACGGCAGGCACCTGGCTTGGTGCAGCATCAGCCGTTGCCGGTCTGTATCTCCTCAGTGTGAATGAAGATTTTTACATAGAGCCCGGGGATCTCCTGGAGTTGATCGGTGCTGTGTTCTGGGCCGGACATGTTCTGGTTCTTGCCTACCTCTCCCCGCGGACAAATCCGGTACGTCTGGCCATGGTTCAGTTCATGGTTTGCGGTGTGCTGAGTCTGCTGGTCAGTTTTGCCACCGAGCCATTCAGTCTGAACGCCATCGCCGGTGCAGCCGTGCCGATCATTTACGGCGGTGTCTTTTCTGTGGCGGCCGGATACACGTTACAGGTTGTGGTACAGCGTAAAGCACATCCATCCCATGCCGCCATTCTGCTTAGCCTTGAGGCGCCCTTTGCTGCCCTGGGCGGCTGGCTGCTGCTCAATGAGATCCTCTCCATACGGGCTGTGACCGGCTGTGCTCTGATGCTGGCCGGAATGCTCGCCTCCCAGCTGTGGTCCATAACACGACAAAACACATGAGCCGCAACAGACCGGAACAGCTGCGGTGAGTCTTCCCGTCTCCTTCGTCAGTATTTCGAGGTCAAGGAGATTGCCGGGCCGGTGGTATGCGGGTAAGATAACGTTTTTTCCGGGGCTCTGTCGTCACTGATTGCCGGGCGGCCCGCTCACTGCCGGCCAACAGTTTCAGATATAAACACTTCCATAGAGGAGAAAGAACAGAACACATGGCAAACGAACCGAACAAGATCATCTATTCGATGATCAAAGTCAGTAAAAAGTACAATCAGAAATACGTTTTAAAGGATATTTCCCTTTCCTACTTTCATGGGGCCAAGATCGGAGTGCTCGGTCTGAACGGCTCAGGCAAGAGTACCCTGTTACGTATTCTTGCCGGTATTGACAAGGAAATTGAGGGAAGGACCGTACTCTCGGAAGGATATACCATCGACTACCTGCCTCAGGAACCTGTTCTTGATCCGGACAAGACCGTACGTCAAATCGTTGAGGAGGGGGCACAGACAACGGTTGACCTGTTAAACGAGTTCAATGCGATCAATGAAAAATTTGCCGAATCCATGGATGATGATGCCATGCAGGCCCTGATCGAACGCCAGGCCCAGGTGCAGGACAAACTTGATGCTGTGGATGCCTGGAATCTTGACTCCCGTCTGGAGATGGCCATGGATGCTCTGCGCTGTCCGCCTGCGGAGACGACCTGCGGTGTCCTGTCCGGAGGGGAGAAACGGCGGGTTGCCCTGTGTCGTATTCTTCTGAAAAACCCGGATATCCTGCTTTTGGACGAGCCGACGAACCATCTGGATGCCGAGTCAGTGTCGTGGCTGGAACAGCACCTGCAAAAGTATCCGGGTACTGTCATTGCCGTCACCCATGACCGGTACTTTCTTGATAACGTGGCAGGCTGGATTCTGGAACTCGATCGCGGACAGGGTATTCCATGGAAGGGCAACTACTCGTCCTGGCTGGAGCAGAAGCAGAAACGGCTGGCAGCGGAGGAGAAAAAAGAAACTGAGCGTCAACGGACTCTTGCCCGTGAACTTGAGTGGATCCGTATGAGTCCCAAGGGACGCCGTACCAAATCAAAGGCCCGTATCACAGCCTATGAAAATCTGCTCAAGCAGCAGAGCGAAAAGGCTGCTGCTGATCTTGAGATCTATATCCCTCCCGGACCGCGCCTGGGCAAACTCGTTATTGAGGCAAAGGATCTCAGTAAAGCGTACGAAGACAAACTCCTGATGGATAAACTCAGTTTCTCCCTGCCACCCGGGGGCATTGTCGGCGTAATCGGTCCAAACGGTGCCGGAAAAACCACTCTGTTCCGTATGATCACGGGTCAGGAGCAGCCGAGCGGCGGTACCATCCGCATCGGTGAGACGGTTAAACTTGCCTATGTTGATCAGTCCCGTGAGGCATTGGAGCCGAATGATACGATTTTTCAGGCAATCAGTGAGGGGCAGGAAACCATCTGGCTCGGAACGCGGGAGGTCAATGCCCGTGCCTATGTAGCCAAATTCAACTTCACTGGCAGCGATCAGCAACAGAAGGTGGGTGAGATTTCCGGCGGCCAGCGTAACCGTGTCCATCTGGCCCGGATGCTGAAAGACGGTGGTAATGTGCTGTTGCTTGACGAACCGACCAATGACCTGGATGTCAACACCATGCGTGCTCTGGAAGAGGCCTTGGAGGACTTTGCAGGTTGTGCTGTGATTATCAGTCATGACCGGTGGTTTCTCGACCGTATCGCCACACACATCCTTGCCTTTGAAGGCAATTCAGAAGTCGTGTGGTATGAAGGCAACTACTCGGATTACGAACAGGACTATAAAAAACGCAAGGGCGCGGATGCGGATCAGCCTCACCGCATCCGCTACCGTCAGCTCACCCGCGATTAGAAGAGATATTCTCCTTCCGCTCATCCTGTCACAGTTTACTGCGGAAGAGATGTCTCGCCATGCGCGGGCATGATGTTTGGAGCAGAGAGCCGGGTACGGGCGGAACCTGTGGCTGTGCGTTCACAGCCGACCACCCGGATTGCTCACGCCGTCCAGTATTACAACCACACTGTGATGGGCATTGTTCATCGGATTTCTTGTGGCGCAAGCCGTGGTCTGTGCTTATAACTTTGCCATAATGGCTGTACATCCGGGTGACTGCAATTCTGTTCACCCTGCAACATCTTCTTGTCAATATCAGTAAAGAACAGGTGTACCATGAGCCCCTCTGCCGACAATGACCAGGCACCTCTGTTGGTGGAACGTCGCTACTTCACTTTTGCCGAGCCGCCTGAACAGATGCTGCTCGACTGCGGCGCACGTCTGGGCCCGATCACCCTTGCCTACGAGACACTGGGTGAACTGAACGCTGAGCGGTCAAACGCCGTCCTCATTCTCCATGCGTTCTCCGGTGACTCGCACGTGGCCGGACGTCTGAGTATTGACGACGAACGGCCCGGCTGGTGGGACAATATGGTCGGCCCGGGAAAACCGGTGGACACCTCCCGATATTTTGTCATCTGTTCCAACATTCTCGGCGGCTGCTCCGGATCCACCGGGCCGTCGTCAATCAATCCCGAAACCGGCAGACCGTACGGTTTACATTTTCCCATGGTTACCATCCGGGACATGGTGCGGGCACAGAAGTGTCTGATCGATCACCTGGGAATTCGTTCCCTGATGTCGCTCATAGGCGGTTCTGTAGGCGGCATGCAGGTGCTGCGCTGGTGTGCTGATTTTCCGGAAATGGTGGGCTCCGCCATTCCCATGGCCACTACCACCCGTCATTCAGCCCAGGCCATTGCCTTCAATGAGGTGGCGCGCCAGGCGATCATGGCCGATCCTGCCTGGAACAACGGTGACTATTACGACGGGTCCGGACCGGCTCACGGACTCGCGGTGGCGCGCATGATCGGGCATGTCACCTACCTTTCCGACGAGGCGATGCGGGAAAAATTCGGCCGCCGGCTCCACCGGAGTGCTCTGTCTTTTGATTTCACCGGTGATTTTCAGGTGGAAAGCTACCTTCACCACCAGGGCAAAAAGTTTGTCAACCGCTTCGACGCCAACTCACTGCTCTACATCACAAAGGCAGCAGACTACTTTGATCTTGAACGCGGCGGTAATCAGCTCATCAATGAGGCCCTTGCCAATGTACCTTTTCTCGTCATCTCCTTTACATCAGACTGGCTTTATCCCACCTATCAGTCCCGCGATATTGTCTCAGCCCTGAAAAAGAACGGCAGTGATGTGAGTTTCTGTGAGATTGAGGCTCAATGGGGTCATGATGCCTTTCTGCTGCCGAACCGGCGACTGGATGGACTGGTCAGTGGATTTCTCAACCGGGTGTATCATGAACGCTGTCTATAATCAGGAACTGAGCAATATGCGCTTTGACCTCCAGGTCATTGCCTCCTGGATCGATCCGGGCTCGCGGGTGCTGGATCTCGGCTGCGGCAACGGCGATCTGCTTGATTATCTGAAGCACCATAAAGAGGTGGTGGGAACCGGCATCGAGTTTTCCGAGGAGAAGGCGGCCCGCTGTATAGAACGCGGTCTGACTGTCCTTCAGGGTGACTTCCGTCATGAGGTGAAAGACTATCCGGAAGGCCGCTTTGACGTGGTTGTACTCAGCCAGACGCTGCAGCAGATTCATGACCCCAAGGATCTGCTCATCGACCTGCTGTGGATCGGCCGGCGGGTCATTGTGAGCTTTCCCAACTTCGCGCACTGGTCAGCCCGGCTCCAGCTCCTGTTCACCGGGATGGCACCGGTTAACGATCAGCTGCCCTATGAGTGGTACAATACCCCCAATATCCGGGTCATCACCATCAAGGATTTCAAACGTTTTTTGCATCTGTTCGGCCTGCGCATTGTTCGTGAGGTGGCGATCAACACTCATCATCACAACTTCAAGGGCAATATTATCCGGACATTCAAGAATTTGCGCGCTACCTACGGTATCATGATGCTGGAGCGCGTCACGTAAACCTTCTTTCTATGGATTTTCCATGACACAGTACGATATACAGACTGACAGCTGCAGGATCGAAGCCTTTACCGCTGAGCGTATGCGTAATCCGATTCCCGCGGCAGTGGACGCTCTGGTCGACGGTTTTAAGAACGGCCGCTGGACAAGTCATATCGAACCGGTGCCGATTCCCTCAAAGAGTGCGATTATTGATCTCATCGAACAGGCGCAGTGTATTCTTTTTCCCGGGTTTTTTACAAAAGACATCCTCAGGCCGGAGAACCTGGAGTATCATCTCGGCCGTCAGCTCAGCCTGTTCTATGAAAATCTGGCCAGCCAGATCAGTTCGGCCATTCGTCATGACTGTTTCCGGCACAATCAGGTCTGCACACTGTGCAATGAACGGAGCTATGAATGTGCGGCGGCACTGATCGACAGCCTGCCGGCTCTCCGCAACCTTCTGGAAACCGATATTGAGGCCACCCTGACCGGAGATCCGGCGGCGGGTAACGCGGACGAGGTCATCTTCAGTTATCCCGGGTTGTTTGCCACCATGATCTACCGTCTGGCCCACCGTCTCCATGAGCTGCATGTCCCGCTCATTCCACGGATCATGAGCGAGCATGCCTATCATCGTACCGCCATTGACATCAATCCCGAGGCTACCATCGGCTCCCACTTTTTTATTGATCATGGTTCCGGAGTCGTGGTCGGCGCCACCACGACCATTGGCAACAGGGTACGGCTCTATCAGGGTGTCACTCTCGGCGCACTGTCGTTACCCCGGGATGCCGGTGAGCGTTTACGCAACATCAAACGGCACCCCACCATTGAAGACGATGTCATCATCTATGCCAATGCCACCATTCTCGGTGGGGACACCGTGATTGGGGCACGATCCGTTATCGGCGGCAACGTCTGGTTGACCGAATCCGTGGGACCGGATACACGCGTGATGCTTGAGCCGCATAAACTGGTGTATATCGGCGAGAAAGGAGGACAATGATGCGGTCTGCTCTGTGCAATGATTTTACGGGGACAGTCGGGTCAACTCCGCTGGTCCGGCTCCGGCGGATGAACAGAACTGCTGAACTGCTGGCCAAGATCGAATCCTCTAATCCCCTGGGGAGTATCAAGGACCGCATTGCCGTGGCCATGGTCGAGGATGCTGAGCAACGGAGGGCACTGAAGCCCGGTGCCACTATCATCGAGCCGACCAGCGGGAATACCGGTATCGGACTGGCCTTTGTCAGTGCCAGCCGTGGCTACCGGTTGATTCTGACCATGCCGGAAAGCATGAGCATCGAACGTCGCAAGCTGCTTGCTCATCTTGGCGCGCATCTTGTTCTCACACCGGCGACAGAGGGAATGAAAGGCGCAATAGCGAGAGCCGGTGAAATCCATACACAGACACCCGGCTCCTGGATGCCTGACCAGTTCAGTAATCCGGCCAATCCGGCGGTCCACCGCCGGACCACCGGCCCGGAGATCTGGCAGCAGTGTAACGGCTCTATTGATGCGCTGGTTGCCGGTGTCGGTACCGGTGGTACCGTCAGCGGGGCCGGCGGCTATCTGAAAGAGCGGAATCCCCGTCTGCACGTTGTGGCCGTTGAACCTGAAGAATCACCGGTTCTGTCCGGCGGTCCGCCCGGATCGCACAAGATCCAGGGAATTGGCGCCGGTTTTGTACCGGACAACCTAGATCGCACCGTTCTTGACGAGATCATGACCGTTGACAGCGAAGAAGCCATGGAGAAGGCCCGCACCCTTGCGCGAAGCGAGGGTATTCTCAGCGGTATCTCAAGCGGCGCCGCCCTGGCGGCGGCGTTGCGCCTGGCAGATCGTCCTGAATTCAGCGGGAAACGGATAGTGGTCATACTGCCCGATACCGGAGAACGCTATCTGAGCACTGAACTGATGACAGTATGATCTCTCCTGAAAAGCTGCCGGGTACAATGACGTCCTGTCTGAGATCACACCGTGCTGACGAAGAACATGATTGTTTTCATCCTTCAGCAGCCGCCAAAACCGGTTAAAACGTGGATCTATGGAATAAACAATGAAAGAACAACTTCGGCAGATACTGCAGCGCCGCCTTGATATCTTGCGGGAAGAGGCGGCCTTTTTTCCTGCTGACTCGGGTATAGAGCCGGAGCAACTGCTCAGGGAAACCGTGGAAGAGGACCTGGCCATTGCCAGGGTTGACGGTAATGAGAAGGAGATCGAGCAGTGGACCCTGGCCCTGTCTTTACTTGATGAACTGACCTGATGATCACATCTCCCTACGGGCCGTTCTCCATTCAGCGGGTACGATGGTGTCGGCCCGGGCAGTGAGCTGATGACCGCCCGGATGCAGAACACCGGTGACTGACTGCCTTCTGCGCGGACAGGGCCAGGCTACTGTACTGCCGTCC
>JAAYDD010000335.1 GCA_012729435.1 Desulfobulbus sp. | reverse complement strand
TGGATGCCTGGTTGAACCAGGGTATCAAGCGTGTGGAAAGTCAGGTTGAGGAGCGGAAAACCGCCGAGGTACCGGAAACAGACAGACAGGTGCCAGTTTCATCTGTTACACAGGATCAGGCGGTTACCGGTGCCGCTGCTTCGGGAACGGTTGCACCCGTTATCGGGGTGAACGGGGAAAAGAATCTGCAAGAGGAGTATGATCGGGGGGTCGCCCATCTGCAGGCCAGAGAATACGATAAGGCCATTGAACGTTTTGACAGACTGAAAAACACGGCTTTAGAGGCGCAGGCCCAACCTCATATGCAAGAGGCTTCACGACTTGCAGCACAAGATGTGCGGCAGAAGGCAGCTGAACTCTTTGTTCGCGCCACGAACAGTCGGGACACGGATGAAAAGCGAAAGCTTCTGCTCTCTTCAAGGGATCTGCTGCAGAGTATTTTGGTCAGATATCCACAGTCAGGGCTGATTGATCGGGTCCAGAAGAATCTTGTCCGGATAGAGGCCGAGCTGCAGGCCGTCGGAACCGGTTTAATGCCCAGGCCGGTAACGAGCGGTGGTGCCTATGCCCCGTCAGGCTCCGGAATCGGCGGAGAAACCGGGAAGCCTCCTGCATCACTGTAGGGTGCTCATCATTGTTTCAAAGAGAGGCAAGCAGTTGTTCAACATGCGAAAATACATTTTTTTCGTTTGTCACTGTCATCTCGTACATGCTGCTTAGCCCCTGAGTCTGTTCTTCACTCAATCCGGCGACACAGAGCAGAAAATGCTCCGGTGCCACCTGCAGACGGCTGCGCAATCGCTGCAGTTTGCCGATGTCCCGTCTGAACTCTCCGGACTTACATTCGATGCAGAGAAGGATGGACTGGTCGATCAGAAAAACGGCGTCCAGTTCATGGGTATCGTCATCGGTAAAACGGATGTTTACGCGGCGTGTTCCGGAGAACGGCAGCTGTTTTTTCTGAAGCATGTCTGCCAGTTTGATAAAAATGAACCATTCAAGCCATGAACCCTGAAAAAATTGCACAATAGCCGGTGAGGTCTGCAGGCTGATATGGGCAATTTTTTCTTTTTTCTGATAGAAGTACTTGGCAATAAACGAGTACGTATAGAGTTGTGAAAAGAATTTGGTGATTTTTTGAATATCTTTTTGGCTCTTCTGGGCAAGAGGGAAGTTGAGGTTCGTATATCCTTTGGTTTGAGCCCGTCTGATCTTTTCACCGATTTCCCCGAAAATATCATATCCGTTTCCTAGCTCAACGGCGACTTCATCGAAAAAGCCGGTGGTATCAAGTTCTTTCTGATCCACAGAAGCACGCATGTTCTTCTGGGCAAACCAGTCGACTATCGGTGCGTACTGTTCGCGGGTTGCCAAAACTGTGGTGTTATGAATATCGATATCCTGGAATGATACGTACTCTTCGCCCGGTCTGTCAACGACCTCCATCTCCAGGTGATCAGGAGAGACGGCTGACTGACGGAGGGTCGCCAGTTCTTTTTGCAGAGCAATAACCTGATCAATCACCTTTTCGATGAAAAGAAGGGTATCGTAAATTGGCGAGACTTCCTGACACTTTGGACACTTTGCCTATTTCCCGATGTGTTCATTTGCAACTTCACGGAGATGCCCGCAGCGTTTACAGCGAAAAAGGCCCATGGTTCACCTGATCTTGTAAAAGAGATGTAATGTTGTTCAGTGCTTACCTCTTTAAGCACAGATGGGAAAACAATGTCAAACAAAATACACGCCCAGCTCTTTTATCGGCGGCTCCACTGTCCCTTAAAGAAATTCACCCGGTTGACAAAGTGAACCGGGTCGCTTACTTCTGTGACAGTTTTAATACGAGACAGCGGTTGCGGATCAGAAGGAAGAGAGGAGGGGAAAATGGGAACGTTCCAAGTGCGACAGATTGATTGCAGGGGCTGTCAGGTTCACTGTCTTGAGGGCGGTTCTGCAGACGGGCTGCCGGTTGTTTTACTGCACGGTATGAAATTCCAGGCTGAAACATGGCAGGAGCTGGGAACTCTCGAGGTGCTTTCCGGGCTGCAGCTCCGGGTGATAGCGTTGGACATGCCCGGCTTTGGTAAAAGTCCCGGCTGCGATCAACAGCCGGTGGAGATTCTGGCTGAGGTGTTGCAGCAGCTGGGGACAGGACAGGCGGTTTTCATTGGTCCGTCCATGGGGGGGCGGATAGCCATGGAGTTT
Organism: Desulfobulbus sp.; assembly: GCA_012729435.1. Taxonomy (GTDB): domain Bacteria; phylum Desulfobacterota; class Desulfobulbia; order Desulfobulbales; family Desulfobulbaceae; genus Desulfobulbus. The sequence goes on along the minus strand of JAAYDD010000335.1, from coordinate 11,358 downwards.
GCCATTGCGCATCCGCAGAGCATTGCCGGCTTAGTCCTCGTCGGTGCAGTAGGTGTTGAAGAGAATCGAGCCCGACTGGGGAACATCAAAGCACCCTGCCTTGTTGTCTGGGGCGAAAATGACCAGGTGTCTCCTCTTGCCAACAGTGATATTCTCCTCAGCGAACTGCCAAACGCCCATCGTGAGGTCGTGGTAAAAGCGTCCCACCCCTGTTATCTGGATGAACCCGCGCATTGGCATGACCTGCTGCGCACCTTTTTTACGACTCGATTTTCTTGAGGATGCACTGCAGTACGTTCATGGGAAAAACACTGATCATTGCCGAGAAGCCAAGTGTTGCCGCTGATATTGTCAAAGCGCTCCCCGGCAAGTTTACTCGGACAAAGACCCATTTTGAAAGCGACAACCACATCGTGTCGTTTGCCATCGGCCATCTGGTTTCCATTGCGTATCCGGAGGAGATCGATCCGGAGTATCAGAAATGGAGTCTGGATAACCTCCCCATTCTTCCTGAAGATTTTCCTCTGGCTGTTTTACCGGAGACCAAGGCGCAGTTTAATGCCCTCACCAAGCTCATCCGCCGTAAAGATGTGGATGTGATCGTCAACGGGTGCGATGCCGGTCGGGAAGGGGAACTGATTTTTAAGTACATTCTGAAACAGGCTGCCAACCGTTCCCTTGGACAAAAGAAAATCAAGCGCTTATGGTTACAGTCCATGACTCTGGAGGCCATCCGTGAAGGGTTGGGAAAACTCCGTGACGATGTCGAGATGCAACCGCTGGAAGACACCGCTCTGTGCCGGTCCGAGGCTGACTGGCTGATCGGCATCAATGCCACCCGGGCTCTGACCTCTTTTAATTCCCGTTTTGGCGGTTTTCGTAAAACCCCCTGCGGCCGTGTCCAGACGCCGACCCTGTCACTTCTTGTCAAACGGGAATCGGAGCGTCGTGAGTTTGTGCCGCAAACCTACTGGGAGCTGCATGGGCATTTTCATTGTAACGGGATCGACTATTCAGGTGTGTGGATTGACCCTGAGTATGTCAAGGAGGAGGATCAGGCGCACGGCCGCAGAAACCGGATCTGGCAGGAGGAACAGGTTGCGGATATTATCCGGAAATGTACAGGCAAACCGGCATTCGTTGAGGAAACCAGCAAAAAGTCAACAAAAGGTGCTCCACCGCTCTACGATCTTACCCTGTTGCAACGGGAGGCTAACAATCGTTTCGGTTTTTCCGCCAAAAACACCCTTGGCCTGGCTCAGGCCCTTTACGAACGGCATAAACTGATCACCTACCCGCGAACGGACAGCCGTTGCCTGCCTGAAGACTATTTGCCGACAGTAAAAAAGGTGGTGCAGCAACAGCAGAACTGGCGGTACGGGCAGTTCGCCGCGGAGATGATAGCCAAAAAATATCTCCGCAAGGACAAGCGGATTTTTAACAATAAAAAGATATCCGATCACTTTGCCATCATTCCGACCACTGGTCTGCCGAAGACACTGACCGAGCCTGAAGAGAAGATTTACCAGATGATTGTTCAGCGGTTTCTCGCTGTTTTTTTTCCGGCGGCGATTTACGAGAACACCCGTCGCTTATCAGTGGTTGAAACCGAGACCTTTCTGACCGAGGGAAAAATTCTGGTGGAACCGGGATGGAAAGCTGTCTACGGATCGACCGGCGGGGAAGATGGCGAAAAGGACCTGCAGGCTTTGCCGGCAGAGACAGAGGTTCTGTGCCGGGAAGTTGAAAGACAGGAGCATCAGACCAAGCCGCCTCCGCGTTTTACTGAGGCGACGTTGCTGTCCGCCATGGAGAACTCCGGGAAAATGGTTGAGGATGAAGAACTTGCTGAGGCCATGAAAGAGCGCGGCTTGGGGACCCCGGCGACCCGGGCTGCGATCATTGAAAAACTTCTCAATGAGAAATACATTGTCCGTGAGCAGCGGGAGCTCATCCCAACGGGCAAGGCTTTTGAACTGCTGAGTCTGCTTGAAGCAAGAAATATCGATGTGCTCGCTTCTCCGGAGCTGACCGGGGAGTGGGAGTACAAGCTGAACCAGATCCTGAAGGGTGCCATGACCCGGCCGCAGTTCATGGGTGAGATCCGTCAGATGACAACGGATATCGTTAATAAGGTTAAGCAGGGAGGGGATGAGGAGCGTCGGGAAGCCGACTTCTCTCCAGTGGCCGGCCGGCGGTTTTATGAAACGGCTTCCGCATATGAGTCGGAAGACAGGGAGCTTGTTATCCGGAAAGTACTTGGTGGGCGGGTAATGACAGCGGACGAGATTGTGGCTTTGATCAACGGAGAAACCGTGGGCCCTTTCACTGATTTTCGTTCAAAAAAAGGAAAGCCGTTCACGGCTTCTGTTCAACTGGTTCATTCCAAAGTACAGTTTCTCTTTGCCGATTCCACTGCCGAACTTGACCTGGAGACGATCCGTGATCAGGAGCCGTTGGGGCTTTCACCCATTGATCAGTCAAAGGTCTTTGAAACCCCTGTGGGTTTCTTATCAGAATCGGCCCTGGATGGAGATCAGAAGAAGGGATTGCGCATTGCCAAGGTTATTCTCGGACGACAGCTTGATCCGGAACATATCCGGCAACTTTTGGCCGCCGGCAGAACCGGGCTGATCAGCGGGTTTATCTCGAAGAAAAAAAGACCTTTTGACGCCTTTCTTCTTCTTGATAAAAAGGGGAGGCTGAGTTTTGAATTTCCGCCCCGCGGCCGTAGAAAAGATGTCGGCCAGAAAGCGGGTAATGAATCCGCTCCGGTGTGATAGAGGTCAAAGTCTTCGACATGTCGTAATCTTATTTTACAGTCGAACTTTACAGTACAAGGACAGATGAAGCATCTTAAGAAAGAATATGCTCAAAAAGAGGGCAGAGAGCTTGTCGCTGTCTGCACCCGGATTGCGCTGGATACAAAGGCCGAAGATGTGATGGTGCTGGACGTGCGGGGTCTCGCATCTTTTACTGACTACTTTCTGATAATGAGCGGCAGATCGACTCGGCACGTGCAGGGATTGGCGGAGGCGATCGCCGAAGAACTGCATTCCAAGCGCATCAACAGTAAAAGCAGCGAAGGGTTGAGTGAAGGACTGTGGGTTCTCCTTGACCTTGGTGATGTGGTCGTTCACATTTTTTATCATGAGAATCGAAGTTTTTACAATTTGGAAGGATTGTGGCATGATGCTCCACGGATCGATGTGGAAGAACTGCTCACTATTCAGGCCTGACAAGAAGCAGCAAGAGAGGTAACCATGCCCGTCCCTGTCCCGATTATTCTGACTATCCTTGATGGCTGGGGAATAGCGCCCCCGAGCTCTACGAATGCAGTCTTTGTTGCCAGCACTCCGAATATGGACCGGTTGAGCAGTGTGTTCCCGATGACGACCCTGGTCGCCCACAATGGGATGGTCGGCCTGCCTGAAGGACAGATGGGGAACTCTGAGGTCGGGCATCTGAATATCGGTGCCGGTCGGATTGTTTATCAGGATTACACCCGAATCAATCGTGCGGTGGATTCAGGAGAGTTTGCAACCAATCCTGTTATCACCACAATGATGGATGAAACCGGTGCCGGCGGGGGATGTCTGCATCTCTGCGGACTGGTGTCGGACGGTGGAGTGCACAGCCATATACGTCACCTGATCGCCCTTGTTGAATTGGCGGCGAGCAGGAATGTTGAGGTTGTGGTGCACTGCTTTATGGATGGCCGTGATACGCGGCCCACCAGTGGTCTTGAGTATATGCGGCAGTTGACTGCAGCCATGGATCGTCTGAATCACGGCAGGGTTGCCACCGTTTCGGGACGCTATTGGGCCATGGATCGGGATAAACGCTGGGATCGGGTGAAGAAAGCCTGGGATGCCATGATAAAAGGAGAGGGCCTGCAGGCAGCGGATGCGGTGACATGCGTTGCAGATGCCTATCAGCGTGGAGAGACCGACGAGTTTATTACACCGACTGTCCTTGTCGATGAAAAGGGGGATCCTGTGGGTCGTATCAGGAGCGGAGACACGGTCTTCTTCTTCAATTTCCGTGCTGACCGGGTACGTCAGCTCTGCCATGCCTTCGGTGATGTTGATTTTTCCGGTTTTGATACGGGTGACCGGCCTGCCCTGCAGTTGCTGGCCACGATGACTGAGTATGAGGCGGACTTTTCCTTTCCGGTTGCGTTTCCTCCGGTCAGCCTGACACACATCCTTGGCGAGGAGGTCAGCCGTTACGGTAAAAGACAGTTGCGGATTGCCGAAACCGAGAAGTATGCCCATGTCACCTATTTTTTTAATGGAGGCAATGAGGAGCCCTATGCTGGCGAGGACCGGATTCTGATCAACTCACCTCGTGATGTCGCAACCTATGATCTCAAGCCCGCCATGAGTGCCGTTGAAGTAACTGATACACTGCTGCGCGTTCTCGCCGAGCAGGAGGCGGCCGGAACACCCTATGATCTGATCATCCTCAACTTTGCGAACGGGGATATGGTCGGGCATACCGGAGTGATGGAGGCTGCAGTCGCAGCCTGTGAGACTGTGGATCGTTGTGTCGGTCGGATTGAGAGCTTTGTACGGGAGCGGGGCGGTATTATGCTGATCACTGCCGATCACGGGAATGCTGAACAGATGGTTGATCCGGAAACCGGAGGGCCGCATACCGCACACACGGTCAATCCAGTCCCGTTTATCGTGGTCGCGGACGGCTATGAGGGATGCCGGCTTCGTGATGATGGGGCATTGAAAGATATAGCCCCAACCATCCTCACTCTGATGGGCCTGCCGGTTCCATCGGAGATGGAAGGCGAACCACTTCTTTTAACTCACCGTTGAGACGAGAAAATCACAGGTTGATCCGCCGGTGAGTCGAATCAACCTTACAGCAGAGAGGAAGACTATGCGCTATATCAGCACCCGGGGAGGAATCGAGCCTCTCAGGTTTCAGGATGCGGTCATGATGGGACTGGCCCGGGACGGCGGCCTGCTTCTTCCGCAGACGCTGCCGACGGTGAATGATCAGGTCGTTCAACGCTGGGAACAGCTCTCCTATCAGGCCCTGGCCCGCGAAGTCCTGTCTCTGTTCATTGATGATATTCCGGAGACCGACCTTGAGGATCTGATTGACCGGGCCTATGCAACTTTTACACATCCGCAGGTGACTCCGGTTACCCGGCGGGGCGATCTGTATATCCTGGAACTCTTTCATGGGCCGACCTTGGCGTTCAAGGATGTGGCGTTGCAGCTTCTGGGCAATCTGTTTGAATATGTACTGACCCGTCGCGGCGGCTTCATGAACATCCTCGGCGCCACCTCCGGTGATACCGGCAGCGCCGCCATAGCCGGAGTACGCGGTAAGGGCAATATCAACATCTTTATTCTTCATCCGCACGGCCGGACAAGCCCTGTTCAGGCCTTGCAGATGACCACTATTTTGGATCCCAATGTTTTTAACATTGCCGTACGAGGTACCTTTGACGATGCCCAAAGTATAGTTAAGGCTATTTTCAATGACCTCGATTTTCGTGATCAGTATCAGCTGGGAGCGGTTAATTCCATTAACTGGGCCCGGGTGCTGGCGCAGGTGGTCTACTATGTGTTCGCTTACTGCAAACTGTCCAGATCAGGAATAAAAAGTGTTGATTTCTCGGTACCGACAGGAAATTTCGGCGATATATTTGCCGGCTATGTTGCCCGCCGGCTGTTGCCTCCCGGCTGTATTCACACCCTGATCCTGGCAACGAATGCCAATGACATCCTAACCCGGTTTGTCACCCGCGGTGATTACTCCTGCAGCGAGGTGCAGGCCACCTACAGCCCGTCAATGGATATTCAGGTGGCATCCAATTTTGAGCGGTATCTCTACTACTTCTTCAATGAGGACGGAGCAGTGGTCAGGCGGGCGATGGAGACTTTTGCCGCCTCCGGTCGACTTGATCTTTCCGCCAACATCCGGCAGATAGCCCGGGATTTCAGCTCTCGCTCCGTATCAGAGGAAGAAACCATCGCCACCATACGCGATTTTTACCGTGACCATCAGTATCTTCTGGATCCTCATACTGCGATCGGAGTCAAAGCGGGACTGGAGTTGCGTCATCCCGATCGACCGGTGGTCTGTCTGGCAACGGCACATCCTGCGAAATTCGGAGAGGCTGTCACTCTGGCCATCGGCCGAGAGCCTGCATTGCCTCCGGCACTGGCTGATCTGCAGAAGCGTGAAAGTCGCTGTGTGATCCTTGATGCGGACCAGGATGTCATCAAACAGTACGTGGCTGCCAACGCTCTTTGCTGATACCGATACCGGATGATTGCTCCATGAAAGATATGACCGAACATCAGCAGCAGGTAGAGTCGGCCGTTGCCTTTATCCGATCCCGTGTCAGCGATCCGTTGGAGGTGTTGATCCAGCTGGGGACCGGTCTGGGCGAACTGGCCAAGGCCATGCAGGTTGACTGCTCTTTCAACTACGCGGAGATCCCTTATTTTCCAAAGGCCACGGTTGCCAGTCATGCCGGTAACCTGGTGGTCGGCACTCTGGCCGGTAAACGCACGGCCATCCTGCAGGGCCGATTTCATTATTACGAGGGATACTCCGCCCGTGAAGTCGCCTTTCCCATTCGGGTGCTCGCCCTGTTGGGAGCCTCCACAGCGATCATCACAAACGCCAGCGGCGGTCTGAATCCGACCTTCCGCCCCGGTACGATCATGGTGTTAAACGACCACATCAACCTGCTGGGAGACAATCCGCTGCGCGGGCCGAACATTGATGCCTGGGGACCGCGTTTTCCTGATCTGTCCACACCCTATGATCCGGGACTGTCCCATCTTGCCATGAAGCTGGCCAGCCGGCTGGGGCTTGAAGAGGTGGTCAGCGGGACCTACGTCTGCGTCCCCGGACCGAGTCTGGAGACACCGGCTGAAACGAGGTTTCTCCGCATGATCGGGGCTGACGCGGTGGGCATGTCTTCAGTGCCGGAGATTCTTGTGGCGCTGCATGCCGGGTTGCGCGTACTGGGGTTGTCCGTGGTGGCCAATGTCAATGATCCGGATCACTTCCAGCCGATTTTGATCGATGATATCATCACTGCTGCAGGTAAGGCCGAACCGCGTTTGCAGCAGTTGATTATTCACACCCTGGCGGAGATAACCACATGAGTGCACCAGCTGCTGACCTTCTCCTCACTGCTCGTTTTGTACTGCCTATGGACAGCACCGGGACAGTCATTGAAGACGGTGGCGTGGCCATTGGGGGTGACACTATTCTTGCGGTGGATACGGCCGCAGAGCTCTTGAGTCGCTATCCTCAGGCAGAGGTTATAGATGAGCCGTACGGGCTGATTATGCCCGGGCTTGTCAACGTTCATACCCATGCCGCAATGGCGCTGTTCCGCGGAATTGCCGACGATTTACTCCTGATGCGGTGGTTACAGGACTACATCTTTCCGGTGGAGGCCGCCTTGACCGGTGAGTTGGTCTACCAGGGCAGTCTGTTGTCAATCTGTGAGATGATCAGGTCGGGAACCACCTCATTTTGTGACATGTATCTTTTTGCCGATGAGGTGGCACAGGCCGCTGCAGAAGCAGGTATTCGGGCCTGGATCGGTGAGGTGCTCTATGATTTTCCTTCGCCCAACTACGGGGAGCTGGCAAACGGTCTTGTCTATACTAAAAATCTCTTTGCCCGCTGGAGTCGCCATCCTCTCATCACCGTCACCGTTGATCCCCATGCGGTGTACACCTGTTCGCCGGAACTACTGATTGAACTTGGGGCAATCGCACATGACGAGCGTGCACTGTATGTGATACATCTGTCGGAAAATGCTGAAGAAGTACGTATCTGCCGTGAGCGGTACGGCTGTACTCCGGTCGAACATCTTGAGAGCCTTGGACTGCTTGGTCCGAATGTGGTGGCCGATCACTGTGTGATGCTGACAGCTACTGAAATCACTCTGCTGGCAGAACGAGATGTCAAGGTGGCTCACTGTCCGGAATCCAACCTTAAGCTGGCTTCGGGTATTGCCCCGGCGGCTGAGATGCTGGCAGCCGGTGTCACCGTCGGGATCGGAACTGATGGCAGTGCTTCAAACAATGACGTTGATATGTTTGGGGAGATGAGTACTGCAGCTAAGATTCAGAAGCTTCGATGTATGGATCCGACCGTCATGAGTGCTGATCTGACTCTGAAGGCGGCAACCATCGGCGGAGCTGAGGTGCTGGGTGCCGGATCGTACATCGGCAGTCTGGAACCCGGTAAGAAAGCCGATTGTATCGTGATCGATTTTGATCAGCCTCACCTGACCCCGGTCTACCATCCGATCTCCCATCTCGTCTATGCCGCCCGTGGAGCGGATGTCCTTCATTCAATCATTAACGGGCGGGTGGTGATGCGCAATCGGGAGCTGCTCACTCTTGATGAAAAGGCTGTCTTGGCCCGTTCTGCTGAGATCGGCGGTAGATTTCGAGGGCTTTGCAATCGCGGTTGACAGGCAAACCTGAGCGATGGTAGTATTACCCGTCATATATTTTTAATTATACGATACGAGGTGGTACCATGTTTGGACTCGGCATGCCTGAGTTGGTCGTCATACTGGTTATAGTGGTCATCATTTTTGGAGCCGGGAAATTGCCGGAGATCGGCAGCGGGATCGGCAAGGGAATCCGTAACTTCAAAGAGGCCACCCGGAAGGATGACGAAGCCAAGGTCATTGAAGAAGACAAAAATAAAGAGAGTTGAGCAGATAACCCCATCCTGCTCTCTGCGAGGTGACTGGAATGTTTGGACTTGGTACTCCGGAACTGATCGTTATACTCCTGATAGCTTTTGTTCTCTTTGGGGGCAAAAAATTACCCGAAATAGGCGCCGGCCTGGGGAAGGCGATCGGCTCTTTTAAAAAGGGACTGAATGAAGTCGAGGAGGCAAAGACTGATCTTATCAAAAGTCTACCGGGTGCCCAGGAGGTTGCCAAAGTCAAAGAAACCATTGATTCAGCAAAAGATCTGACCAGACTCTCCGATAAGTAAACTGATCTCCTTTTTCAGGAGTCACATCTCTTTGCCATCATCGGGATGTAAAATAACGGTGGTGGCCTGCCCTCAGAACCAGTTCAGTCAATCAGTCCCAGGGCCCGGTATGTGAGTCGACCGGCAATGCCATCTGGTTCGAGACCGTTTTCCCTTTGAAAGGCCTTGAGAGCCGCTTCGGTTTTCGGGCCGAAACGACCGTCGGCTCTGATATTAAGAGCTTTCTGCAGTTGCACAACCCAAGGGCCTTCGGCTCCCCGTCTAACGATATCATAGTCTGTATGGATAGGCGGCTCTTCGGTATCATCGATCGCCAGATGATCATCTGTGCTGTCACCGGCCATGGCAAGAGCAGCCTGCTGCACCTCTGCCACCCGCCTGCTCCATCCTTTACCGAATGTGGCAAAGGTGGGCAGTCCCTTGAGGAAGGAGAGGCGCCTGTCGCATAATACTGTAATGATGGCCGCCGGATCCCGGGAGCCTATTAAATCAAGGGTGATGGGGCCGACAGCACCGTCCTGATCCGCGCCTACCACGGCCTGCAGTGTTTTAACGGCACGTGTCGGTCCGGAGTTGACGGCAAAGTCAAAAACAGCGTAATCAACTCCACCGGGCAGGGCATCGCAACGGCATTTATCCCAATAACCGGTACGATAGATGTGGGCAAGCTCTGCATCAGTGATGCGCTTCAGGTCGGACACTGTTTTATCGGCGCCATAAAACCGTTGAAAGGTTAGCAGTGTGACACCTTTCATGGTGGCTCCGCCAGGATCCCTCGGATGGTCGGCAAAACCACCTTCATGGATGAGAACATTGTGGAGCGCTCTGTTGAAATTTTCTTTCACACTGCCTCCTCACGGCCTTTCTGATGTTAAGAGATATACTGCCCTGGTGATCGTTTTCTATACTGCAGTCCGTAGCCTGTGGTACCCCGGGATATTTACTTTTTGAGATACACCCGCAGCTGTTCAGTTCTGGCTTGAGTCAGGGCGGTTAATTCGGCAACTTCAAGAAGAGATGCCATGCTTCCGCCTTCAGCAGCACCAGCGGCAAAAACAGCATTTCTGTCACGAAAGGCTAGCCAGGCACGCTGACTTGCCTTCAGCTGTATTTTTCTCCGTCCGTTCAGTTCGGCCGTGAGTTGCCGGTATACCCTGTTGAGCTCAGCATCAGCTTCCCGGAACTCTTTGTCAGCACAGCGCAGCATCTCTGCCGTGGTAACAGCTTTCGAGCAGTCCGACACTGTGTCAGCTGTACCTGCGCTCACTTGCAATGATTCCATCAGGAGCATTGCCAGCAGCAGGACAAGAAAGCGGGTGATCTTCATTGGGGCAAGACTGTTTTTCATTTTCTTGAACTCGTGAACAACGAGTGCCCGAGCTTGTGGGTTTCACCCATACGATGGCTTTCTTTACGCCTGTTCTTCCGCAGCCTCAATGGCCCGTTTAAACCGTTCGGTTGAAAGACGCAGTTGACATCCCGGGCAGCAGGCTCCGGGTTTTTTAAACCAGCTGACCGGGTTTGTAATTTTGATACCGCACTTCGGACAGGTCACGGTGATTATCTTGTCGTCCATCATGTCAGCCTCCTTGGGCAGAAAGAAATAACTGAGAACCGTTGTTCATTTCCAGCTTGTTATGTTTACCGGCTGTCGCCGGCAGACTGTTCAGGCGTTTGCAGTATGGTAACTTCATAAACGCCACATTATAGAGCATTGTGCATTGCGTCAAGTACGATGGTACAGTGGCTTTTGTTTCTGAGCGACCCGTTATTTTTTTTTGAAGCGGAGCATCACCTTGTAATTTTTGATGTCCAGGTCTCTTGGCAGGAGAGCGCTGTCCGCGATGAGGAGAGTCAGCACTTTTCCTTTGAAAGGATCGTGTCGCGGTTGCCGCCGCCGTTCCCGGCCAATGGGCCCGATGACCCGTTGCCGGGGGTTGCGGATATGAAGAAGCTCGGCCTCAATGAGTGTGCCGCCTGTGTCGCCCGGTTTATTGGCCGGCGGACCGAGAGGTCCGATAGAGCCGATGATTATGTCCACCATGAGTGTACCTCCTGTAGGGTGTCAGAGAAGCGAAAGACCTGGTATTTGCGGAGAGTTCGTGATGCTTTGAATCTCTGATAGGGTTTTACCGGAGTTTATACCGTATCATGTCCCATATTTTAGCGGACGTATTCTGGTTCTGCTTCTTTTTTTGTGCCCATGTGACGTTGTTCGAGGTCGAGCAGGGCCTGTTTCATGGGCAAACCGCCGCCGAATCCTGTTAAACGGCCGTCGGATCCGATCAGCCGGTGACACGGAATGATGATACCGATCGGATTGGCATGGGCGGCGCCGCCG
>JAAYDD010000334.1 GCA_012729435.1 Desulfobulbus sp. | reverse complement strand
TAGTGATACTGTCAGGGGGGACGGGCTTCATATCACTCCTCTGAAACCGTTTCTTTTCAATGTGCCGGGTTATGGTGCTGTAAAAATCTGCGGACCCTGGCTCTGCTCATCGTGTTGATCTTCTGTATCAGTGCAAAAGGGGCATCTGTCAGGCCGTAACGATCACGGAGCAGATCGGTCATCATAATCCACAGGTGGCCGGCCATTTCAGCATCGGCAAGTGCCCGATGAAAGGTATTACTGTGAGCAATGCCCAGATGTCGGACCAGTGTGGAGAGCTTGTGGTTCGGCGCTTCTGGAAAGAGTCGTCGTGAAGCGAGAACCGTGCAGGCCATGGGACTGGTGCGTTCCCGTCCTATTCTCGCCAGCTCAGCATCGAGAAACTGGCGATCAAAGTGAGCATTGTGTGCAACTAAAGGAGCATCGCCAACCCAGTCGGCAAATCGGTGCATAACGGTTTCGCATTCCGGAGCAGCGGCGATCAGTTCATTGCTGATACCGGTAAGCGATTCGATAAACCAGCTGATGGTAAATCCCGGGTTCATCAATGCCTGAAAGCGGTCTGCAAAGAGCCCTTTTTCAATCCGCACCGCACCCACTTCAATCGGTCGATCACCAAGAGCCGGACTGTGACCGGTGGTTTCAAAATCCAGAACTATTACGGAATCAGACACCATGATTGCGTGCAGGTTGCATCACACCGGAAAAAAGTTAACAGCGGGATCTGTATTCGGTGTAAACTACTCTTTTCAATAAAAATCGCAATGCGCAACCGTAACATATCTGGTAGAATTACATCTTTCTGCCGCAATCTTTTTTAAAATCAACATATCGAGGGAACGATGCAACCTGATGAAATGCGGGAAAAAGCAATTGAACTGTTTAAACAGCGACTGCACTGCAGTCAGGTGCTGGCACTCATTGGGCTTGAGAAATTAGGAATCAGTGACCCGTCAGTGATCAAAGCTTTAGGCGCTTTTGGAGGCGGTATAGGTGGCACAGGACACATCTGTGGCGCACTGGTCGGGGCGGTGAGTGTTATTGGCAGCCTGTACAGCCGGGGCAGTCTGGAAGAAAAAGAGAACCCGCGCATGTGGGCTGCCACCAAAGAAGTGAAGAAACACTTTGAGGAGTTAACAGCACCGCACGGAGGCATTAACTGTTGTCAAATTGCCCGGGTTGACTGGCTGGACAGGGAACAGGTCAAAAACTTCTATACCAATCCGGACAGCCGCCGGCAGCATTGTCTCAACGTTGTCGGAGAGACGGCAAAAGCTTTGGGCGAACTCCTGGAACGGGAGGCTCTGTACATGGCGGCAAAGCAGGCCAGGGAAAAAACAGAGAAGTAAAGAAAAAAAGAATGACCACTTTTCAACATAAAATCAACCGGCTTGTGATGTTCAACTGCGGTGAGACAGGGGCGGATCATGGAGTTGTTTAATTTTTCCGCGGAGGAAGTCAAACTGATCAATCGTTCGTTCAAGTTCGTCGGTGGGAAGGAACTCGGGCTTGACGATTTTTCAGATCGCACTCTGATTATTCAAACAGAGAATTTTGGAGACGCGTGTGCCGATGTGTCCCGTTACTTTCCGGAAATCGGACTGGAGAACATGAACGCCAGACTGGTGTTCAATACTTCAAGAACCGGATATCATAAGATCCTGATCAACAAAGAAACCATTTCTGATCTCTCTTATATCCATACAATAATAAATGAGGCGGTTCACCTCTGGAACCTTCATCAGTTTGTCAATGAGCATGGCAACGTGTACCGTTTGGACCCTGAACAGGCGATACAGTGCTATTTTAACGAATTTTTGCTCTGGTCAAAGTTTCAGGCAATGCGAGTCGCAACCCGGGCCCATGCACTGTCTGTCTGGCATACTGTGAATGGAGAAGAACCGCCTGCGGACGGCCGTTACCGGTTTATTTGGGTCTCTGTGCCTCTGGACAACCTGCTCGGATCGTTACGGGACATGGCACAGACGACCATCTCCGCTTCTTTAAGAGAAAAATTCTGGCGCTTTCTGGAGGAATCAGCCCTTTATTTTGGCCGATTGGCCTTTTATCAACGCGAACCGCTTCCCATGGCACTTGATGAACAGTTTCCGGCAACACAAATTGATGACGTGGTCGGACTGAACAACTGCCTGTCTTTCTATGCTGCACTCCAGCGTGCGACTCAGTATTCTGCCTGGAATGACGAAAAGACCGCCATCCGCCGAGCTGTTATAGCAATGCAGCGGCACCGTGCACAAGAGCTGTCAAGACCATGAGATTCCTTGTTTTGCCCGCAGGCTCTCACCACGCACCGGGCTGAAGTGATGAATGCCTTTGATCAGAAAAGGAGCGGGGTACGGTACAGCTATCATGCCTCCCTCCGGATGATTGAAAGAACAGCCTTGCCGTATCGTTCAGCAGGACAGGAAAACGAGCGGTGTTCGTTGAATATCAGAACCGTCCCGTTTCACCTGCTCACCACCACCACAGTCGGCAAAAGAAGGGCTGTCTCTTGTTTTCAATAACCGGTTACTCCGGCAAGCGCGGCACTCATACCGATACCGATATAAACCACACCTGCGAGATACCGCCGGCTCTGACAGAACCACGGGGTCAATTGCAGCTGTTTACCAAGTATGCCGGCTACAGCGGCATAGGTCAGGTCACTTGCAGCTCCCAGGAGTATCACGAGTCCACCGAGAATGAACACCTGTGTCGTCACGTTTCCCTGCTGAGGACTGATAAACTGCGGTAAGAACGCCGTAAAGAACAGAGTGGTTTTCGGATTGAGCAGATTGATGATAAAGGCATGGCGGAAAATGGTAACAGACTTTAGATCTGACAGGAGAGAACTGCCGGTTGCCGCACCAACCGGAGTCAGGATTGTTTTCACGCCGAGAAAGCAGAGAAAAGAGGCACCGGCATATTGTACCAGTTTGAAAACGAATCCGGAAGAGAGGAGAAACACCGACAGGCCAAGGGATGCGGCGCAGATATGGCAGAGTGTGGCGACGGCGATACCGAAACAGGAGAGAACTCCGGCTGCCGGTCCCTGCTGAATGGAGCGGGTGATAATATAGAAAGTGTTCGGACCGGGTGTGGTCACGAGTAGTAGTACAGCGACTGTGAACAGGCTGAGTGTCGGCCAATCCGGCATGGCTGGGAGTTATGACAAGAAGGTGAGGCGGTGGAACGGAGCAGGCCGGTGTCTTCGTCTGAGTCTATGTTAAAAATACTGAAAAAAATGATGAACCGGTCCGTGTCCTTTCCCGATTGTATAGTCAGCACCCGCCCGAATTGCCTCAGTGATGTAGGCTTTTGCCCGACGAACAGCGTCCTCCATACTTTCACCTCTGGCCAGGAATGCGGCAATAGCCGATGAGAGAGTACAGCCGGTACCATGGTTATTACGGGTGATTATCCGTTTCCCGGGAAAAACAACTGTTCGCTGTTCTCTACTGAGGTAAAGATAATCGTCGCTGTCGCCGTTTTCCAGATGGCCGCCCTTGATAAGAACATCCCCGCTGCCAAAGGAGGCCAGTTCAACAGCAGCCTGTTCGATGGCCGCTGTGTCGGAGAGTTCACGATCAAGCAAGACAGCTGCTTCCGGTATGTTCGGGGTAATCAGGTGAACTAGGGGAATCAGCTCTTTTTTCAGAGCGTCGATCGCTTCGTTCTGCAACAGTTTATCGCCGCTCTGCGCGACCATAACCGGATCAAGGACTATGGCTGGAGGATGAAATCTTTTCAGACCATCGGCCACTGTACGGATCAATTCCGGTGAGAAGAGCATGCCGATTTTAACGGCGTCGGCACCGATGTCGGAAAGAACGGCTTCGATCTGCGCGGCGACACAGTCAACGGGCACAGCGTGAATGGCGCTTACTCCCAGAGTGTTTTGCGCTGTAAGGGCCGTGATCACACTCATGCCGTAACATCCGTTGGCGGCAAAGGTTTTCAGATCGGCCTGAATACCAGCTCCACCTCCACTGTCAGAACCGGCAATAGTCAAGACTCTGTGATATGTTTTCATGATGCTGATGTTCTGTCTTGTTGCAGTGATGAATTGATTTTCGTTTTTAATGATTTGGCCGCATCTTCTGGAGAAGGTGAGCCGACGATGGCGGATACGACCGCTATACCGTCTGCTCCAGCCCGAATAATCTCTGCCGCGTTCTCAGCTGTAATACCGCCTATACCGACGAGTGGCAGGGAAACCGCTGCACGGATGGCCTGGATACCGTGCAGACCAAGTGGCGCTGCAGTGTCATTTTTTGTAGAAGTTGCAAAGACCGGACTGATACCGATGTAGTCCGCGCCTTCCTTTTCAGCGCGGATTGCATCGGTAACTGATTCTGCGGAAATGCCAATGATACAGGAAGAGCCGACGAGACGTCTGGCATCAGCAGCCGGCATGTCGGTCTGACCGAGATGCACGCCGTCAGCACCGACAGCCAGAGCCACATCGATCCGATCGTTGATAATGAGAGGGACAGCGGCGCCTATCTCCCTTAACAGCTCTTTGATACGACGGGCCTCTTCTATGAAAAATCTTGTTGAACACTCTTTTTCTCTCAGCTGCACACAGGTCACTCCACCGGTTACAGCTGCCCGTACAATATCAACGGTTGACCTGCCGAGAGAAAGTGTGCGATCGGTGACGAGATAGAGTGAGAAATCGATCATACGTTCACCTATATCGGGCTGATTCGTGATCGGGCTGCTACCTCTTCAGGGCGTAGATTGTAAAGCGCATCCAGCAAAAGGGGCAGAAAGGTGCCGGGGCCGTCAGCCCGGGCGCCGGCGATCTCACCGGCAACACCGAAAAAAGCCAAGGCGGTTGCAGCGGCACAGACAGGGTCACTGTCAACAGACAAAAATGCACCTATCAGAGCAGAGGCGGAACAGCCGGTGCCTGTGACATAGGGCATAAAGGGGTGGCCGCCTTCAACGGTCAGGGTGCGTCTGCCATCTGTGACCAGATCGGTTGGTCCGGTAAGGGCCAAAGTTGTTCCCAGTTCTCTGGCCAGACGGACAGCGTCGTCCGCGGCATCGGTTACGGAATGGATGGCCTCAAGTCGTCTGCTCCCGTCTCCCTTGTCGGCAAGTGCCAGAATTTCTGTTGCATTACCCCGCACCACACTGATCCAGGTCTGGAAGAGAATGGCACGGGCTGCATTGGTGCGTAGACTGGTTGTGCCCACACCCACAGGATCAAGAACGATCGGTTTTCTCTGATCAGAGGCGCACCGCCCGGCATTGATCATCGTGATAACCCAGTCGTCGGTTAAAGTGCCTATATTGAGGACGAGACTGTCAGCAAGACCGACCATCTCCTCCACTTCGTTGCTGGCATGAGCCATGACCGGTGATGCACCACAGGCCAGGAGCACATTTGCCGTGATGTTCATCACCACGAAGTTGGTGATATTATGGACAAGGGGTTTATTTTCCCTTATTTTTCTTAAGTTCTCTGCAATTCTTTTAGTAAACACAGACATGAGCTGACTCTAGTTGGATAGGATTCGAAGATTTGTGATTGTTTTCATCATGGGATGATCAGCCAGGCTGTAATTGTTCACGAAGAATTTTTTCTATAGAAAAAGAAGCTGTTGGTGTCAAGCTGAACCTTGCACCGTGAGAAGATACCGGCAACAGCGAACACAACAGTCTACCTTTACAGGAAAATGGTGACAACAGAAGAGGTCTGTACATTCCCGGGAAAAATGCCGGGACCTCCTTCGGCGACAATACCGAGGAAGTGGAGCCCTGTGCTTTCAGCTGCCCGGTAATCAGCCAACGCGTCACCAATGAACAGACAACGCTCCGGCACCAAATCATGACGCCTGATGATATCCGTGATAATCGCGGTTTTACCTGAGGGAGAGCCGTGAACTTCCTGAAAGAAAATATCCAGCCCTTTGAGTTGGACAATCAGCCGCATCTCATCATGAGGAGTTCCCGACACAACAAACGCAGGAATGTTCAGCTGTTGCAGCTGCTGCAGTGTGTTCAACGCTCCTGCAATCAGAGGAGCCCGCACCATCGCTTCAAGAACAAGGTTCGAAAAAGTTGCTCCGGCCTGTGTAAGTTCAGCTTCAGTCGGGTGCTTTCCAGCGTAGGTGATAAAACAGTGACGAAGTTTTTCATGACGGGGTATGCCGCCGTTATCGAGGTGGTAACGAACCACGGCTTCCTGTACCCTGGGACCATATGGCGCAAAAAGAGTTGCAAAAGCACGCACTTTGACATCGGTCGAATCAGCAATTACACCATCAAAGTCAAAAAATACAGCCTGCCAGGAGGGGATTGCAGAATACATTGCTGACATCTCTCAAGAGTAACCGCAAAG
The DNA here is from genome assembly GCA_012729435.1 of Desulfobulbus sp. Taxonomy (GTDB): domain Bacteria; phylum Desulfobacterota; class Desulfobulbia; order Desulfobulbales; family Desulfobulbaceae; genus Desulfobulbus. The sequence goes on along the minus strand of JAAYDD010000334.1, from coordinate 4,282 downwards.
CGAATTTTGTTTGCCCACAGGACGATTATGGTAAGCACCGAAAAGAATTTATTGTAAAAGTGGATGTCTATCTTTGCGGTACTGTATCGTATCTTTACAAAAAAAGCTCATGTTCCCTCTGCCTGAATGCATCGGGAACAGGCGGCTTATATCCGGGCACAAGGTGTTGTGTTCTGTCCGGAAAAAAACGTCACGAACTGCAGGATAACATGGAACATCCCGGCCGATGACGGGCCCATTCCGGCCGTTTTTCTGCAAACCGCTCTTTACCGGGCTGTTCAGTATAGGGAGAGCGAAGAACCTCCAGTAACTCATTCACGAGCGTGTACTCTCCGCCGGTTGCCTGGTCTATGGCCAGTTGGGCCAAGTAATTTCGGAAGACATAGAGAGGATTAACCGCATCCATCCTTTTCTTCCGCTCCTGGTCGGACAACCCGTCACGTCGAACCCGGTTGCAATAGCGAAGGAGCCAATCAGAGAGTTTTTTGTGATAGGCTGAGTTCAGATGATCAGGATGATAAAAGGCGATCTGCAGAGGTGCAGAACGTTCATCGGCCTGTTTTTCCGGTGCTGACGGTACGTAGGCGAGCTGTCTGAAAAAGAGGGTCATATCGGTTTCAACCTCTGCAAGAAGGTGGAGGAGGTCTTCAACCAGAAGACGGTCATGGGCCGGATCAAATGCTTTTAAACCCAGTTTCCCGGTTATCATGTCCTGCCAGCTCTGTTCAAAGTACAGGTTATAATTCTGCAAAGACTGTTCAAAAGGTTCGGGCTTACCAACAAGTGGATACAGTGCGTTGGCCAGTTGGGCCAGGTTCCAGTGGGCAATAATAGGCTGCCGACCGTAACAGTACCGTCGTCCGCGGGCATCGGTGGTATTGGGCGTCCATGTCGGGTCATAATCTTCAAGCCATCCGTATGGACCATAATCGATCGTTAATCCCAGAATGGACATGTTATCCGTGTTCATGACTCCATGAACAAAACCGACCCGCAGCCAGTGTACCATGAGTTCAGCAGTCAGACGACAGACCTCATCGAACCAGAGGCTGTACACTTCCGGTTTTGAACCGTTCAGATAAGGGAAATGGGTGCGAATCGTAAAGTCGGCAAGTTGCTTAAGCACACCTGTTTCGCCACGTGCCGTAAAAAGCTCAAAGTTACCGAAGCGAATAAATGACGGAGAGAGTCTGCAGACAATGGCTCCCGGTTCTTCCTGAGGGTGACCATCGTAGAACATGTCGCGTTCAACGGTATCCCCGGTAAGAATGAGACTGAGTGCTCTGGTGGTAGGGATGCCCAAATGAAACATTGCCTCACTGCAGAGAAATTCACGCAGGGAAGAACGCAGTACAGCGAGGCCGTCGGCATGGCGGGAGTAAGGAGTCGGTCCGGCACCTTTTAGTTGCAGAGTCCAGTACTCATTCCGGCTGTTTATGATCTCCCCAAGGTTTATGACCCGTCCGTCTCCGAGTTGACCGGCCCAGTTGCCGAACTGATGACCGCCATAACACATGGCATAGGTATCCATGTCCGGAAGCAATTCGTTCCCTGAAAACACCCGGGTAAACAGTCCGGAGGTACATTCTTCCCCGCTCAGATCCAGAAGGCCTGCTGCTTCCCGAGAACACGCCACCAGTTCCGGTTCTGTCGCTGTTACTGGGACGACACGGGAATAGCAGGCCCGATACACCTGGCGTCGTGTGTTGTCATTTCTCGGATCAGCCGGCAGCTGTGCAGAAAATCGGTTGGTAAAACGAAGTTCAGCCAAAGACTGTGAACTGCGGGAGGAAGAGTGCATATTTCGTTTTGTACAAGTAAAAGGTTATCTGTTAGTGTCGGCATCCGGCGTTGGAGGTGTCGGCTATGAAGATCGTGTAAGAGGTGCTGTTCCTGTTCATGGGATTGATGAAGATGTATAAACCGTACTGTGCGGCGATGGCTGTGGTTTTTATCTGGTCGGGCTGGATTGCCATCTCCCGTTTCGGTGTTCATACCGATCTGCAGCCTGCTGACATCACTTTACTTCGTTACTGGACAGCTCTCCTGGTGACCATTCCATATATCTTTCGATATCCCTGGCAAAGATCCCGGTTGTGGCAGTACCTTGTCGTTGGTCTTGGCGTTGGTTTTCCGTACACGATGCTCTCTTTCTATGCATTGCGTCATCTGCAGGCTGCTCATGCGGGTGTATTGGTGAACGGCATGTTACCTGTTCTCGGGACCTTTGCTGTCTGGCTCCTGTTCAGACAACGGGTGACGCTGTCACGCTATCTGGCCATTGGTTTGATTTTTATGAGCACTCTTTGCATGACCAACGGCATAATTTTGAATATGTCTCAGGCAGGAGGTTTCCTTCTCCTTTTAGCCGCAGCCGTCTGTTACACCTGCCATATGGTCGCTATCCGTTTTTATAGGATGACATGGCGGGATGTCATTGTCATTGTGCCAACCGTCAACGTCGTTCTTTTCACACCGCTGTGGTTTCTTTTTCAATCCGGCCTGACCCAATCCACCTACCACGATATGGCAGTCCAGGCTGTTTATCAAGGTGTCATTGTCAATGTCTTGGCCCTGTTCTGTGTTGCCTACGCGATTGAGCATGTCGGTACAGTGACTGTTTCTCTGTTCATGTCTTTTGTGCCGGCGGCTACAGCTTTATTTGCCTGGTTCTTCCTGGGAGAGACACTTTCCCCTCTAGAGATCGCCGGTATTACCGGTTGTTCAATCGGATTGATCTGGTATGCGTTGTCACCGGTATAAAGGGACAGTGCCGCCTCATTCCCTGAGGAAAAGTGTGAAATGAGCTGAAGAATTAAGTGAACTTGGCCTGTGAAGATATGGACGGGTGATGCATACTCTGCGCAGAAGATGTCAGGGCACAGATTTAAGCCGATAGATTGGGAAGAGGCTGGTTCTCACACATCAGCAGAACAGGTGGATTATGTGATGTGCCGTCACAAGTGAGTGCAGGTTAAAAGGAGAGATTTTTGTTGGTTACAGTCTGCAGACAAGGCGATCTGAACAGTTACAGTATTCGCATCTTCAGACTGCCGATTCCCTGTCTGATGAAAGAGAGCTGTTTGGCTAGACCATAGCTGAGATCAATATCCCGCCCTCTGTAATACGGGCCGCGATCCGTAACAACAGCCTGCGCTTTTTCGCCGGTTTTCGGATTTTCCAATTCAACTTTCGTCCCAAACGGCAGAGTGCGATGGGCAACGGTTGTATCATACATATTAAAAGGACGACCGTTTGCCATCAATCGTCCATGATGATTGCGTCCGTACCAACTGGCCACGACCTTCTGGTTTTTGAAGTCAATGGTTTGACTTTGCTTGTCCGGAATGCGGATTTTTGTGCCGGCCTTAAGGTTTTCCGGTGATGTGATAGCGTTGTATTTCAACACAACGGCAGGATCGATACCGTAACGCTTTCTTGCGAGTTCCCAGACAGTTTCTCCTGGCTGTAAGATATGAATCCTCTCATGTTTTTTAGTCGGCACTGTTGTTGCATAATATGGTTGTTGAGAGCACTGCGAAGGTTGAGGCCCTGTATGAGTTTCAACTTGGGAAAGAATTTCTTCTGCCAGAAATGTCTGAAAGCTGTTTTTTACCACAACCGTTGATTTCAGCCGCATTTGCGTCGTTGCTGAGGATACAAGAGTTGCCGGATCGGGACTCAGAGCATTGCCCGCAGAGTGCCTGTCCAGATGAGGGTGCCTTTTTACTGTGGATGCGTCTTGTATGCCATGTAAGTTCAGTTTCATTTTTGTTATTCAGGTTCTGTATTTCGTATCGGCCAGAAAGAGTCTCTCACGCTCTTCGGTCACGCGGTTTCCTTTTTTTAAGAAAAAAACATCTGTTGAGAAGATTATTTTTAATAAAAACCACTAAGCTGATAATGATTATCACCCGACAAGTCGGGTAACCGAGACATGAAAACATGTGTGAATAAAGGTGGTCCACGTATGTGGAGGCTGAGAGGGCTGTTGCAGAACAGACTGTATGCACCTGGCTGTTCAACGAATCAACTCTGTTGCACAAACTATGGATCGGGTTCAGGAACCCAATCAGAATTTTTTAGGAAAGCATACGATTAAAGGATGAATCATGCAGCTAATGGAGGGATCCATGCGTTTTAGAATCAACAAACACCGTGATAAAAGTGCATATTCAATCGTTGTATCCGGCGAAGTTAACGATGATTCCAGTTGGGATCTGTTGATGATTGCTCAAACCATGCTTTCTATGCCCAGTTGTCAGGAATTGGTCATTGATCT
>JAAYDD010000333.1 GCA_012729435.1 Desulfobulbus sp. | reverse complement strand
TCATCTCAAAACGACCGGCTGTGCCGTAGTGGTCAAAGGTGCGGCAGAAGACGGCACGGATTGGGGTGAAGAGATGTGTCGCACTATGTCTGTCAATTCTCTGATCCGTTGTGGCATCTCAAAACATGGCTGTCAGGTCTATGCTGACAAGGTTGTCCAAACCCTGGATGGATTTCATTGTCAGCTTGATCTGAATGGGGCCCGTGCGGATTTTTCCTCCGAGCTGTCCGGCGGTTACAATGTACTAAACGTTTTGGCTGCTGCAGGAGTAGGGCTCGGTTTGGGTCTTTCCCCGGAACAGATCTGTCAGGGGTTGGCACGGGTTAAACGTATCCCCGGCCGTCTGGAGCGGATATCTCTGCCGGGAGCTCCTCAGGGTTCAGAACCGGCGATTTTTGTTGATTATGCGCATACTCCCGATGCCCTTGATAACGTGTTGCGTACCCTGCAGCCGCTGACAGCACGGCGTTTAATCTGTGTGTTTGGCTGCGGTGGTGATCGTGATCGAAGCAAAAGGCCGCAAATGGGCTCTATTGCTGTCCGGCATGCCAATGTCACCATCATAACGTCAGACAATCCCCGCACCGAGCGGCCTGAGGAAATTGTCGACGAGATTGTGCAAGGGGCGGCCCGGGGCGATCGACCGCATCGGAGTATCACCGCGCTCTTCGATCCCGCTGACCCTCAGGATGGATATGCCGTGCTTGTTGATCGTCGCACCGCCATCGCAACTGCCTGCAGTCTGGCGCAACCTGGAGACACAGTGCTTATTGCCGGCAAAGGCCACGAAAACTACCAGATTCTCGGAGCCACCAGACAGTTCTTTGACGATCGCCGGGAAGCGGCGAATGGTCTGTTGCGCTGGAATGAGCAGCACCTTGTCAACGCAATCCGGGGAACTGTGATCTCCGGTTCCCAGGTCAGAATCTTCGAGAACATTTCCACGGATTCCAGAACGCTTAAGGCCGGTGACGTGTTTGTTGCTCTGAAGGGGGAGTCTTTTGACGGGCATCGGTATATCGATGCGGCGGTACAGGCAGGTGCTGCTGCAGTGGTTGCTGAACGGATACCGGCCGGGTGCAACTCTGCCGTACTCTGTATTCAGGTGCAGGACAGCTTGCAGGCGCTGGGGCGGTTGGCAGCGTACAGACGGCGGCTGTTGAATGGTGCGGTACAGGTGGCTGCCATCACGGGAAGTTCAGGGAAAACGACGGTAAAGGAGCTCGTGGCCGCAATTTTTAATGAGGCGTTGCTTCCTGTCCGCTCCGGAACGGATCCTCTTTTGAAGACAGAAGGAAATTTCAACAATCTCGTCGGTCTTCCCCTCTCTCTCCTGCCCGTTGAAACTGGACACCGGCTGGCAGTTCTTGAGATGGGGATGAATGCACCCGGAGAGATTGCACAGCTGACAGAAATAGCGGATCCGGATATTGGTTGTATCAACAATGTACACCCAGCCCACCTCCAGGGCTTGGGGAATCTGCAGGGAGTGGCTGCAGCCAAAGGGGAGCTTTTTGCCGGTATGCGGCCCGATGCGGTTCGGGTTGTTAACTGTGATGACCCGCTGATCAGAGCTCTGGCTGACAGGACAAACGGAAAATTCATAGGTTTCGCAGGGAGTTCGGCGGGCCGCCGTTACAAGCCGCAGGTTCGGGCAACCCGACAGGTTAATCTGGGGGAGAAGGGGATGCGATTTACCCTTCACATCGGCTCCTGGCAGCATCGGATCACTGTACCGCTTCATGGAAGTCACAACGTAAGCAACTGCCTCGCTGCAGCAGCAGTCGGTCATGCTGCAGGTATCGGTTCTGAAATCATTGCTCGGGCGCTGGAAGGCTACGTGCCGGCAGTTGACAGACGTCTGGCCATCACTGAATTGCCGGGTGGATTAAAGGTGGTCAATGATGCTTACAATGCCAATCCCGCATCCATGGCTGCCGGTCTGTATACCGTGGCATCCTTCGGCACCGGGTGCCGCCGCATTGCTGCATTGGGGGATATGCTTGAGCTGGGGTCCTCTTCAGTCCGTCTCCATGCCGACATTGGTTCGCTCGTTGCCCGGCTGGGGTATGATCGTCTCTTTCTTACCGGCTCTTTTGCCAAAGCAGTGGCGGATGCGGCACAAAAAGGGGGAATGGATGCCGGGGACATTCAAATTTTCTCTTCACCTCGGGCTATGGCCGAAGAAGTATGGCGTATGCTTGAACTGGGAACACTGGGAAAAGGGGATTGGCTGTTTGTTAAAGGATCGCGCGGCATGCGTATGGAACGGCTCCTTGACGAACTGCTTCAACGAATAGAAACATCAGCATAACAGCTTGACACGAAAATGTTTTATCATTTCTTGTACCAATTTCATACCGAGCTGAGTTTATTTAACGTTTTTCGGTACATCACCTTTCGTTCCATCGGCTGTAGTGTGACCGCGTTTCTGATCGTCGTGCTTGTCGGACCACGTTTTATATCCTGGCTTCAACAGAAACAAATAGGTCAGGTTATCCGTGATGATGGACCGGAAACACATTTTTCAAAAAAAGGGATCCCTACCATGGGCGGCCTTTTGATACTTTTTGCCATAATCGGTTCAGCTTTGTTGTGGACCGATCTGCGCAGCGGACTGGTCTGGTTGTTGATAGGTATCAGCCTGTTTTTTGGAGCTATCGGTTCAGCTGACGATATAAAGAAAATCAGGAAAGGAAATGCAAGAGGACTCAGCGCCAAGGAGAAATTAGTTCTGCAGATCCTTGGAGCCTTGGTGGTCGGAGTTTTTCTTTTAGTCACCCGCAGTCATGACGGAGTTCTCAGTTTTCCCTTTTTCAAGACGTTCCATCCTGATCTGGGTTGGTGGTATTTACCTTTTGCCGTGTTTGTAATCGTTGGTGCTTCCAACGCGGTTAATCTGACTGATGGTCTCGATGGTCTAGCAGCAGGACCGATCGTCATTACAGCCTCGACGTATCTGATTTTCTCGTACGTGGCCGGTAATGCAGTGGTGGCCAGTTACCTGCAGATCCCTTTTGTTCCCGGAGCCGGTGAGGTTACCGTATTTTGTGGTGCTATTGTGGGGGCCTGCCTGGGGTTTCTCTGGTTTAACTGTTATCCTGCAGAGATTTTCATGGGCGATGTCGGCTCCCTGTCGCTGGGCGGAACCCTGGGTGTCGTGTCGGTTATCACGAAACAGGAGTTTCTGCTTGTCATTGTTGGCGGCATCTTTGTGATGGAGGCAACGTCGGTTATCCTGCAGGTCGGATATTTCAAGATGACCGGTGGCAAACGGATTTTTCTCATGGCTCCGTTTCATCATCATTTTGAAAAAAAGGGCTGGCTGGAACCCAAGGTAGTGGTCCGCTTCTGGATCATCTCCATTATTTTGGGTTTGATTGCCCTTGCAACCCTTAAACTGAGATAAAAAGTGGACATTCGGTCAGGAACACAGGCGTTGGTCATCGGTTTGGGGGCGGCAGGGCTGTCAACGGTGCGCTATCTGACAGCCAGAGGAGTCCGGGTGAAGGTCTCTGACCGGCGGACACTCGATCAGATTGAGCCTTCAACTGTTGAACTGCTCCGCACCGCCGGAATTCCGCTGGAAACCGGAAGACACAATCCGGATCAGCTTCAAGGCATGGATATGGTCATTCCCGGCCCGGGCGTTCCCCTCGATGTGCCGGTGCTTCAGGCCGCCCGTGAACAGGGACTCCCTGTTTTAGGTGAACTCGCACTGGCTGCCGGTCGGTTTTCCTGCCCGGTGATTGCGATTACCGGTTCCAACGGGAAGACAACCGTTACCAGTTTACTTGGTCATCTCCTGCAGACTGCCGGTAAACGTCCTTTTGTTGGTGGTAATATCGGCACGCCATTGCTCGACTACTTTACTGCTCCGCAGGAATATGACGCAGTGGTTCTGGAATTGTCGAGCTTTCAGCTCGATTTGGCCGGTGCATTCCGGCCGGACACAGGCCTGTTATTGAATATTTCTCCCGATCATCTTGACCGGCACGGATCACTGGCTGCGTATAAGAAAGCCAAGATGCAGATCTTCACCAATCAAAGACGAGGTGATACAGCAATTCTGGGTGCTGATGATCCGGCGGTTGCAAGCGCATCTCTTTGTTCCGGGGTTGAACGGTACATGTTCGGCCGGGAAACAACGTGTGCGGCGAGAGTTGTTGATGAGCGGATCCTGTTGTGTCTTGAACAGGATGGAAACGAGCGTCAGGAAGAGTATAACCTCAGCCGGTCGAACATGTCGTCTCCGGTCAACCGGTTGAATGCCGCAGCCGCCCTGTTGGCTGCGGCTGTACACGGGTGCCGGTACGAAGACCTTGTCCGGGGGCTGGAAACGTTCATGCCGCCACCGCACCGGATGGCTGACGTGGCTAGTGTTGATGATGTCCGGTTTATTAATGATTCCAAGGCGACGAATATCGGGGCACTGGCAGCGGCTCTGAGCAGTTGCTCTTCCCCGGTTGTCCTCATTGCCGGGGGACGTGACAAAGCCAGTGATTTTACGTTGTTGGAGGAAATGGTGGCCCGAAAGGTGAAACGTCTGATCCTGATCGGTGAGGCAGCAGATGCAATGGAGGCCGCATTCGGATCAGTCGTTGGAGTAGAACGGGCAACAGATATGGAGGATGCTGTTCGTCGGGCAAAAGCAGTTGCAGTCAGCGGTGACACTGTACTGCTTGCCCCAGGCTGTGCAAGTTTTGACATGTTTTCCGGATACGCGGAAAGAGGAAGGGTTTACGAAAAACATGTGCTGCAACTTGCCCGGGAATGTGGAGCCGGCGTATGCGACTGATTGTAGCCGGAGGAGGGACCGGTGGGCATCTTTTCCCCGGTATTGCGGTGGCCTCAGAAGTTCTGAGCCGAATTCCGGGTTCACAGGTGCTTTTCATCGGAACACCTCGTCTTCTCGATCAGCAGGCGCTCGTCGGCCGGGGATTTGAATTGGCAACCTTGCAGTGCGGCGGTGTAAAAGGATTAAGTGCAGGTGCTCGGATTCGCAGCCTGCTGATGATGCCGGGAGCGATTGCTGAAGCTCGGCGTATGATTCGCAGATTCAAACCGGATCTTGTCCTGGGCGTTGGCGGATATGTGACCGGACCGGTCGTGCTGGCCGCAAAGTTGTCAGGAGTGCCGATAGCGATTCATGAGCAGAATTCAGTGCCAGGCATGGCGAATCGGCTGGCCGGGAAGCTCGCGGATAAGGTGTTGATTTCTTTGCCATGCAGACCTGCATTTCCAATCAGGAAAACTGTTCACACCGGTAACCCGTTACGAAAGGAAATCCTTGAAGCAGCCCTGCAGCCCCGACAGAAAGGAGAGTCTCCCACAGTGCTCGTGTTGGGCGGGAGTCAGGGAGCGCATCGGATAAATATGCTGATGCTGGAGGCTGTTGAGCACTTGAGTATGGACGGGGTGCCTGTACATCTTATTCATCAGACCGGAACGGTTGATGAGGAGAGAGTTGCAAACTGTTATAATCAGCTTGGCGTGACGGCTGAAGTAACTGCGTTTATCCGCAACATGGCGGCTGTGTATACACGGGCTGATCTGGTAGTGTCCAGGGCCGGTGCCACTACCCTGGCAGAGTTGGCGGTGATGGGTTTGCCGGCACTTTTGATCCCGTATCCCTACGCGGCTGATGATCACCAGGTTACGAATGGAGAATATTACGCAAAAGCAAATGGTTGCCGGATACTGCGAGAATCGGGGCTTACCGGAGAGATTCTTGCGTCCGTCATCAGCGAGCACTTGCAGAACCGTGACGAGTTACATACAATGGCGGCCAACATGAAGACCATGGCGATTCCGGATGCAACCGAGCGAATCGTGAAGGAATGTATTCGGCTTACGGCCTCAAGAGGCCGAAAAGATTGAGTTCTTGTCAGAAGTAGGCGCGTTCATGTACAGAAAGACCAAACACATCCACTTTGTCGGCATAGGCGGGATCGGTATGTCCGGGATCGCAGAGCTGCTGCTGAGCTTGGGGTACAGGGTCAGTGGTTCTGATTTGAACGTCACGGATATTACCAAAAGGCTTGCCGAATTGGGCGCTTCGATCCATCAGGGGCATAAGGCCGAATGGGCTGACGGTGCTGATGTGGTGGTTACTTCAACCGCTATTCCGGCTGATAATCCTGAAGTCATTGCGGCCAAAGATGCGTATGTGCCGGTAATTCAACGTGCGGAGATGCTGGCAGAGCTCATGCGGTTGAAAAAATACGGCATCGCCGTTGCCGGCAGTCATGGCAAAACGTCCACAGCCTCAATGATTGCCGCGATTCTGGCCGAGGCTGAATTGGATCCGACAGTGGTTGTCGGAGGCAAGGTGCATGGATTCGGAAGTAACGCCAGACTGGGAGAAGGTGAGTTTTTAGTTGCAGAAGCCGATGAGAGTGACGGGTCATTTCTCAAGTTATCACCGGTCATCGAGGTGGTGACGAACATTGATCTTGAACATCTCGATTTTTATAGTGATATTGAGCAGATTAAAGACATATTTCTAGAGTTTATTGACCGTTTGCCCTTTTATGGTGCTGCAGTGGTCTGCATCGACGATGATAATGTTGCTCAGATTCTGCCGCGTATCAAGAAGCGGATTTTGACGTACGGTCTGAGCGAACAGGCAGACCTGCAGGCAGTGAAGATTGTTTCAGGTGACGGCACCTCAACCTTTACGGTTCGAACTCGTACGGAAGAACTGGGGACCGTCAGACTTAATCGTCCCGGTCGGCATTTAGTTTACAACAGTCTCGCAGCCATCAGTGTCGGCCTGGAACTGGAAATCGATTTTGCCGTGATCGCGCGTGCACTGGAACAGTTTAAAGGTGTACAGCGCCGTCTCCAGGTAAAAGGTGAAATTGGAGATGTCCTTGTGGTGGATGATTACGGTCATCATCCTACGGAAGTCAAGGCGACCCTGGATGCAGTTCGTGAAGGCTGGCCGGAGCGAAGAGTGGTGGTCGCTTTTCAGCCGCATCGCTATAGCCGGACCAAAGGATTATTTGATGACTTTATAACTGCATTCCGTCGGGCCGATGTACTGATTCTTACCGACATCTATGCCGCGAGTGAACAGCCGATCGAAGGAGTCAGCTCCGAAATACTGTTGGAAGCCATTAAACAGCACGGTCAGCGTCAGGCCTTCTTTATTGGCGGGTTGGTTGAACAGCCTCAAAGTCTGTTACCTCTGTTGCAGCCGGGAGATCTCCTCCTCACCCTTGGTGCAGGTAATATCGTGCGGGCGGGGGAACGGGTACTGGAACTGCTTCAGGCTTCAAACGGCTGAGGGAGGGTGAAACGTTGAAAACTGGAAATGCAGAAAATCCGCTGTTGAATGATCGGCAACGAACCGATCTGATCAGGCTCTGTCCTGAGATTCGCTGGAATGTTGATATGGCACCGTATTCTACATTCCGAACCGGCGGCATGGTCGAAGCGTTGGTTCATATCAATGCAATCGGTGAATTGGCGACACTTCTGTACTACCTGCATGAGGAACAGATTCCCTGGAACGTGGTTGGCGGCGGATCTAATATTCTGGTTTCCCGACGTTATCATGAGGGAGTGTTTATCCGATTGCGCGGCTCAGTCCGGGAGATTACCGGCAGGCCTCAGGTTACAGCGGATGGTGAACGGTACTGTTTGCGGGTCCATGCCGGATGCAATCTGGCGTCACTGATCGGCTGGTGTATCCGGAACAATTTGAGTGGACTGGAGTTCATGGCCGGAATACCCGGCAGTGTAGGAGGTGCCATTCGCATGAATGCAGGCGCTTTTGGGCATGAGATCAGTGAAGTGCTCCTTTCCGTACAGGTAATGAACAGTTCGGGCAATCTTGAAGAAGTCGCAAAAGACAGGGTGTCCTTCACATATCGGTCAACATGTTTTCCCGGTGAACCGGCGGACAAAATACTGATTACCGGCGGTGAGTTCTGTCTGCAGCCGGCTGATGGCCGTGAAGTTGCCAGACGATGCCGGAAGATCATCAGTTCACGTCGTGAGTCTCAGCCAAAAGGGGTAAGATCAGCAGGCTCTTTTTTTAAAAACCCTGAAGGTGATTTTGCCGGCAGACTCATTGAACAGGCGGGTCTAAAAGGTTTGCGGGTTGGAAATGCCATGGTTTCGGTCAAACATGCTAATTTTATTGTCAACACCGGTGGGGCTGCTCCTGACGATATTATCAGACTCATGGAGAAGGTGCGACGGCATGTGCTGGATCATTCAGGGGTGCTGCTTGAACCCGAGGTTCATATTTACTAGAGCAGGAAATGTTGGGAGATGTCAATTTATACTCCCCGTCAGGTGTCGTCGCGTTCTCGTAAAGGGGGGCGAAAAGATAAAACCATCCGCCGGTTGTTTGCCGCTATTTTAGGTAAGAAGACCGGTACGTTTAAACCAGCGCAATCGCAAGCTCTGGTCGTCAGTACTCAACGGGCCTGGAAGTGGAAGTTACTGTGGAAAAATCTCTTGTTCGTCTGTATTCTTGCGGGAGTGCTGGGCAGCGGGTTGTGGATGGGAGGACAGTTGCTGGTCGAGTCGACCATCTTTCGTCTCACCGACATCAGGATAACAGGAAATCGTATTGCGAGTCAGCGTCAGATTTTAGAACTTGCCGGACTTCAGCTGGGTGGGAATTTATTTCATTTTGACAGTACGTCAGCGGTTGAACGGATCGAAACTCATCCATGGGTGGAGCGGGCCGAGATTAAAGTCAGCTGGCCGTCAGCCGTCGAGATAACTGTTAATGAGCTGCAACCCTTTGCCCTGATCAATGTTGAGGACGGAGAGCAGCAGCGTCTTCGCTACCTGAACCGTTCGGGGCGTATTTTTTCTGAAGTCGGTCAGGGGCAGGAGATAGATTTCCCGGTAATTACAGGGGTGCAGGTTGCAAAAGATGTGGCAGCTGATCACCTGGTTGCAGGCGGTATGGCAAAGGCGGCATGTCAGCTGCTTGATCTGGCCGCCCGGGGGAATGCCATTGTACCAATCCAGGCGATTTCCGAAATTCACCTCGATATGGAACAGGGGGTTATCCTTTACCTGGTTGACCGGCCGTTTCCGATCTATTTCGGGACTGATCGATTTCAGATCAAATACAATCGTTTGGTCAAAGTGCTTGAACAGTTGTATGCAAAAAAACAGATTGACGCTGTTAAAGAAATACGGATGGATTATTTAGATGATAAAGTCTTGGTTACCGGAATCCAATATGATGGATGACGAGATGGAAGAACAGATTCACCGCGAGTCCGGTGAACTTGTCGCTGGTCTGGATATCGGGACAACAAAGGTCTGTGCGATGATCGGCGAGATCTTTGATGATCACGTTGAGATTATCGGAGTTGGTACTGCGGCTTCTTCGGGAATGAAGAAAGGGGTTGTGGTCAACATAGAATCGACCGTCAAGTCAATCCGGCAGGCGGTCGGTGCCGCGTCGGATATGGCCGGTTGCGATATCCAGTCGGTTT
>JAAYDD010000332.1 GCA_012729435.1 Desulfobulbus sp. | reverse complement strand
GATTGCTTGAAGGAAGTACTGTCAGTTTTTCGGGTTGTCTTTGTGCATCTCTTCTCGCGTTATCCGTCCTTGCCTCAACATCCGTTCAACCGGAGCATAGTCATCGGTAAACAACAGATGAGTATCTGGAAGGTCAGGAAGCTTATGACGAAACATTTTCACGAGATCAGGGTCTGCAGGGGCAGCAGCCGGTAATCTGCAGCCGGCGGCCAAAATGATATTTTGCCAGAGATTATCGTCGTCAGGGTTGGTGACTGCAAAAGAATGCGTCATGGGGAATACCCGGGAAACAGTCGCCCGCATGGTTTTATAAAACTCGCTGGCAATACCGTTTATAGAAGCTAGCAGGTTGATAAGAATTACCCCGTCGGGTTTGGTTGCATTACGGAGCAGTTGCATTGCTTCTGCAGTAACAAGATGGAAAGGAATAGAATAATGTGAGTTGAATACATCGCAGATGATCACATCATACGGATTCCTGACCTTTTTTAGAAACATTCTTGCATCTTCTTCAATCAGACGTAGCCGCTCATGATCTGACAACCCGAAGTGTTGACGTGCCAATTGAGTGATCTCCGAGTCGATTTCCACCACATCGATGGATATATCAGCGTATCGGGACAACGCATATTTGGGAAAGGAGTAACCTCCACCGCCCAGAACCAGCATGCGTTTCGTCTGTGGCTGATAATATTCAAACAGACGAAAGAAGTGAGTATACGGCAGGACAAGCTCCGTCGGGCTGTCGAGGTACATGGCTGATTGACGGCCCAGCGGCCCTGTCACCATCTCCCGGGTTAAACGATCGCTGCTATTTTCTTTGCTGGTGTAAATCAGGACCCGATTGTACGGAGTGTCGTAGTCATAAAAACCTTGTTGTCCACACCACTGTTTTTGCTGGTAAGAGATATACAGGAATAGAAGAAACAGAATAACTGAAGTGCCTTTCAGCAGGTTGTCTTCTGTGTTGACCAGCCACGACGCAAGTCCCAGCAGTACAGCGGTCACGAAGAGGATAGCGGTGCTCCCCACCCAGGCGATGAGAACAAATCCTGCCAAAAAGGTGCCGACGATGGAGCCAATGGAAGAGATTGCATAGATGCTGCCTGAAATACGACCGCTGTGTCTGTGATCTGGGAGACAAAGACGTATGGCAAACGGGGGCACCATACCGAGAAGAAGCGCCGCCGGAGCAAAAAGAGCACAGGCTGCAGTCACAGACGCAATCTGGAGGTCGCCGAAATTCTGAAGTGTTGCGAGAACCCATGTTTTTGACAGGCCGATGGCGGCTGTCGCCCAGGAGGCCAAAAGTATGATGCGCCCAAGTACCCTCGGGTGCGGCTGCTGGTCTGCCAGACAACCGCCTAACCAGGCACCGATGCTGATGCTTGCGAGAATGATGCCGATGAGACTGGTCCAAACAATCAGGGAGCTGCCAAGAGAGGGAGCTAAAACCCGGGATCCGGTCATTTCAATGATCATCAGTGCCGCTCCACAAACAAAGACACAACTGTGTAAGAGAAAAGTGCCTGTCTTAAGCATTGTCCCGCCGGTGTG
>JAAYDD010000331.1 GCA_012729435.1 Desulfobulbus sp. | reverse complement strand
CGAAGCCTGCTGCCGGGCCTTTGCTAAAGTAATTTCGTGGGTACCAACCTGCGTCTGCATGACTGCTCTCCTTGCTTCTTAAGTTATCTGTACAGCGTCAGGCCTTCATATTAACCATTTCAATGGGAAAGGCAACAGAGTCTGTATCTCGAACACCATCCGAAATCACCATACGTTCTCTTGATAAAATCCGGATAAATGCATCCACTACCGGCGGCACATCCGCTGTTTTCAGTGTTTCTCTTCCGCATTCCCTCCAACAGAACACCGCTCCAGGTTGCAGAATATCGCTTCGATTGTTCGATATATTCATGTTCATATTCTGAAGTCTGTTGTGTATACATCGCGGATTCCTGGAAAAAGAAAAATTAAAACCTCGTAATTTTGCGAGTTGTTTGAATGATCTTTTTTTCTTTTACTGGCACCATCCGAATGAATTGAAAGAGGCTTTTGGCAAATCGGCAGCGCATCAGCAACGGCCGCAGATGAGACCATACTCTTTCATCGAGCAGAACATTCGACATACCACAATCCACTCATATCTTGCTCCGCCATCCTTGAAAGCCCGGAGCGCTAAGGAGACATACTCATGGAAAACATTTATGACATCGTCATCGTTGGAGCTGGTCCGGCCGGCATGACTGCAGCCATCTATGCCGTTCGTGCCAATATGAAGGTGTTGCTGCTCGACCGGTTGGCACCCGGTGGACAGATGATCAACACCAATGAGATCGAAAACTATACCGGTGCCGGTAAACTGAGCGGTGCGGAACTGGCCATCAAGATGTTTGAACACACCCAGGAACTCGGTGTGGAATTTGACTACAAGACCGTCATCGACATCAGCAACGGCGGTTCACTGAAGACCATCACCTGCGAAGAGGACGATACCGTTTATAAAGCCCGGGCAGTGATTCTCGCAACCGGAACAGTACCGCGACGCCTGGGTGTTCCCGGGGAGGAAGAATGGGCAGCCAACGGCATCAGCTGGTGTGCGATATGCGACGGCGCCCAGTACCGTGACAAAGAGGTGGTGGTCATCGGCGGAGGTAACTCGGCGGTGGAAGAGTCCATCTACCTGGCCGGTATCTGCACTAAACTGACGATAGTCACCATGTTTGACCTGACCGCTGATCCGAAGGCCTGTGACCAGCTTCGGAAAATGCCCAATGTCACCATCTACCCCTATCAGGAAGTATTGGAGTTCACCGGTACCGACCGCATAACCGGCGTACGTTTCAAGTCAACCAAAGAAGACGCCACCGAACGGTATGTGACCTGTGACGGGGTCTTTGAATATATCGGTTTTTCAGCATCTTCCGAAGCATTTGCCAAGCTCGGCATTGTCGACCGCACCGGGTGCATTGAAACCGACAACCGCATGCGGACCTCTGTTCCGGGTATCTTTGGAGCCGGCGACATCACGGTTAAACACCTCAGACAGATCGTCACCGCCTGTTCGGACGGAGCCGTGGCAGCGAACAGCGCCGCCGCCTACGTAGAATCTCTTAAGCAATAAAAGCTATCGTTTATTCAAGGAGCCACCAGTCATGATCACTGAAATAACTGAAAAAGACTATGAATCCCTCGATCATAGTGTACCCATGCTGATCGAGTTCTATTCCAAGACCTGCGGCCCATGCAAGATGCTGTCGTTTGTTCTCAAGGATATCGCCAAACAAAAGCCCGATTTCCCGATCTATATCATCGATTTTGACGAAAACCGGGAACTGAAAGAACGCCTTGGTGTGAAGGGCTTCCCTACCATGCTGTTCTTTAAGGACGGCAAAGAGGTCAGCCGTCTTGAAGGACTGAAACAAAAACCTGCCATCATTAAAGCGATCGAAGCAATCGCCTGACAAGGAGCATACCATGACAAATCGAATCCGTTATATCAGTCAGGAACATCTCATCACCCGCCAGAACCGTGCTGAAAAGGCCTTTCTTGACGCCTTCAAGGCTGAAAAGCCGACCTTTGCCGAGCCCAAGGTGGTGGTCAACCCCTACCTCATCAACCCCCTGTGCGCTCTTGTTATGTTCACCACCCCGGAAGCCGTGGCACCGACTCTGACCGTCCACGGAAAACGGTATGAGCGGGAGAATATCACCCACACCTTCAAGGCCGCAACCGAGCACTTCTTGCCTGTACTCGGCCTCTATGAGGACTTTGCCAACAAGGTGACCGTTACCCTGCCCGATGGCAGCAGTACCACGGTGACCATCCAGACCGGTAAACTGCCGGAGGATATCTGCCGTTGCCTCAACATTCATACGTCACTCGACTATCTGGGTGACGACATCATGTTTCTCACCCCGGCCGGCAAAAATCTGCCCACAGCCTACGACTACAAGGGTGATATCCGCTGGTTGCTCACCGAAAACACCATGTTCGACATCAAACGGATGAAGAACGGTAACATCGTCACCGGTTCCAGCCGTTTTTGCCATATGCCCTATAACTCCACCGGTATGATCGAGATCAACCTGCTGGGAAAGATCTATAAAGAGTACCGCATGCCGGGCAACTACCACCACGATCACTTTGAGATGGAGGATGGGAACATCCTGGCATTAACCCAGGATTTCAGCCGCGATACCGTTGAGGATATGTGCGTGCTCATTGACCGTAACACCGGTGATATTCTCAAGACCTGGGACTACCGCAACGTTCTGCCCATGGATGTCGGCGGTTCTGGCTCACAGGATGCCCACGACTGGTTTCACAACAATGCTGTCTGGTACGATAAGCCGACCCACAGCCTGACCCTCTCCGGCCGGCATCAGGATGCTGTCATCAACATCGATTACGACACCGGCAAGCTGAACTGGATCCTCGGTGATCCGGAAGGCTGGCCGCAGGAACTGGTCGACAAGTACTTTTTTAAACCGGTGGGTGATCTGTCCAAGTTTGACTGGCAGTATGAACAGCATGCCTGTGTGATCTGCCCAAACGGCGATGTCATGTGTTTCGACAACGGCCAGTACCGTGCCAAGGTCAAAGAAAAGTATATTGAAAACAAAGACAACTTCTCCCGGGGCGTCCGTTACCGCATCGATACCGAAAAGATGGAGATCGAGCAGGTCTGGCAGTATGGCAAGGAACGGGGTCAGGAGTTCTTCAGCCCCTACATCTGCAATGTCGAGTACTATGATGAAGGCCACTACATGATCCACTCCGGCGGCATCAGCCGTGAAAACGGTTATGCCACCAAATCTTTAGGCGCTTTCCTCGACATGAAGGATCCGAACATTGAACTCCGTTCGATAACCGTTGAAGAGAAAGACGGTGTCGTCCTCTATGAGCTGGAGACCGAAGGTAACTTTTACCGCGCAGAAAAACTGCCACTGTACCACGACGGGGAAAACCTGGTCTTCGGAGAGGGTAAACTCATCGGCAGTCTTGAGGTGACCGAAGAGTTCGATACAGTGCCTGATGCTGAAGAGGTTTTCGAACTGCCGCCAAGCTTCCATGACATTCTTATTGAAGAGGACGTGGATCGCTTTGTCTTTCACGGCAAGTTCGAAAAGGGCACTCTGGTCATGCTCTGTCTTGAAAACGAGAAAGAGAGCCATAATTACTTCATCAACACCGCGGCTGTATTTCATCTGGCCATGTGCTCCGGAGCGTTTCTGTCGGATGACGACCGTGATGTCAAGATCCATATCAGCAAACTGGGCCTTAAGGGCATGTTTACCATCAAACTGATCATCGACGACAAGAAGTACCAGACCGGCGTATCCATTCTCTGCCCGTAAAATCAGTCTCATCGCTGTTCTGCCCTGATCATGCAATCCCCCGGTCACAGCCGACTGTGACGGGGGATTTTTTTATTGTCCATCACACTCCGCTGATTGCAGCAGACACACTCTCTTCATCCCTGTACCTGGTAAAGGAAAGTGTAAAACCTCGTAAGTTTGCGAGTTGTTGATCATCCCGCTTTCTCTTTTAATGGTTGGTGCATAGAAAAGCCGAAATCCTCGGCACCAGTGATCAATTCGACCCCTTAGCGAGGAACAAACATGCAATACGAACTCAACGACAACACCCCCTGCGGTCTCGGCGATAAGTCGGGCGTAACCGGGCGGTTCGTCAACAACTACTTTGACGGCATTCCGGTCCGCGGAATCCACGCCCTCCTGTTTTTCATCATCATGGCGGCCTATTTCTTCGAACAGTTTGACAACTGGAACTTCGGTTTTCTCGCTCCGGCACTGTCCCACTCCTGGGGGTTGAAACCGACAGACATCGCCACCATCATGTTCTGGTACTTTATCGGCATGACCTCAGGCGGTTTTCTCGGCGGTGTTATCTCGGACTTCATCGGTCGTCGGCCGACCTTTCTCATCTCCATCGTCATCTTTTCGGTGAGTTCAGTGGTCACCGGATTTACCGACAGCTTCGTTATCTTCACCCTGTTCCGGGCGCTGACCGGTTTTGGCGTGTTCTGCATGATGGTTACCTCACAGGCCTACATCGCAGAGATGGCGCCCTGTGAAAGCCGCGGTATGTGGCAGGGCCGGGTAGCGGCCATCGGCTTTTGCGCGGTCCCCTTTGTTGCCCTGGCCTGCCGGATGGTCGTTCCCATGGCCGAAGAGTCGTGGCGCTGGATCTTCTATGCCGGCGGTCTGGGCATTGTCCCGTTTCTTCTGGGACTCAAGTACCTGAAAGAATCACCCCGCTGGCTGGTGGCCCATGGTCGCATCAAGGAGGCAGAGGAAGTGGTTGCCTATATGACCGGCAAAGACATCGATCTCTCTGAGGCGGCAAAAAATGTCCCGCCAAAAATTGCTGTCATGGACGTGCTCATCGGTATGTTTACCCGCCGGTACATCGGCCGTACCCTGCTGCTTATATTCATCTTTGTCACGACCGTACCGGCCGGCTTCCTGGTGGCCAACTGGACCCCACAGCTCCTCAAGATGCTCGGTTTTTCAGTGAAAGACACGCTGACCGCCATGACCATCATCAGTATTGGAGTACCGCTGGGCTGCTTTCTTAACTCGGTGGTCGCTGACAAGGGTGGACGTAAATTACCGCTTGCCATTCTGATCGTCTTTGCCTCGATCACCGCCTTCACCTTTGGCGGCATGAAAACCCTGACCATGCTGACCATCGCCGGTTTCCTGGTCACGGTCTTCAACATGGCATTGAGTTTTCTGCTCTTCTCCTATACAGCAGAGAGCTATCCGACACGCATGCGAAACACGGCCACCGGCTTTCACAACGGCCTGGCCAGACTCTCTGTATCCGGTTCCCAGTTCTTCATTCCCATGATCCACGGAGCCTACGGATTTGCAGGCATCTTTACCGCTGTGGGAATTCTCTTCTTCCTGCCGGTTATCCCGCTGCTCATCTGGGGCAGACGTACCGGCGGCAAAAGCCTGGAAGAGATTGAATAAAAACTTGCCTGACCGACCATCCGGGAAATCTGCACAGATGCGATTTCCCGGATCCTACACACCCGCAGCACCCAGCCGCCGCCCTTTTCACTGAAACCATGCATACGGCTGTCATTGTCCGATTTCGAACATTTTCTCATTTCAGTACCCATCACTATACGGTACAGTATCCTCTCAACACTGTTTATCGTCTACCACCGTGAGGAAACCATGACGGCCGCCAGCCGAAGAAAGGACCTTGCCATCCCGGTCTTCTGTCTGATCTTCCCGTGTCTCTATCTCGTACTGTGTCTCTTTCCAGAGACGGACGAGCTGGTGGCCGCGGAACCGTCCTTTGTTCAGCAGGCGGAAAAACGGGTGGTCATCCTGTACTCGACCGCCCGTGACTTTCCAGCCACCGAACAGGTGGAACGGGGAATCAGCGAAGGACTGGCCGGTGAGAAAAAACTCTCTTTGCAACTGTCTTCCGAGTATCTGGAACTTTCCCGCTTCCGTGACCGCGGTCATGATAAAGCGCTGGCTGATCTGCTCCGTCAACGTTACGGCAGCAGCAAAATCGATCTGGTGATCGGCGTCGACACACCGGCTGCGACCTTTCTGATGGACCATGCCGATCTCTTCCCGGCCTCCCCTGTCCTCCTCTGCTCTCTTCCTGAAACGCTTCGCAATCGCATCAGGGCATCATCTCTGACCAACAGGGTGATCGGCATCTTTGAGCCGGTGGATGCTCTACGTCAACTGGTACGGTCAATCGTTCGGTTCAAGCCGGAGACCAGGCAGATCTATCTTGTTTCCGGTGTGTATGAAAACGACCAGATGCGTGCGGACACCCTCCGACAGGCGGTCGCAGCCGTGGCAGGCAATATCCGGCTCATTGATCTCACCGGCTACTCCATAGGACAGATTCTCGAAAAGTGCGAACAGTTGCCGCCAGACTCGGTTCTCCTCTTTTCCACGATGTTTGTCGATGCCAACGGACATCACTTTATTCCCAAGGCGGTCCTGCGCTCCATCGCGGCCCATACCAATGCCCCGGTTTTCGGCCCTTACGAATCGTTCATCGGCAACGGCATCATCGGCGGCCCCCTGATTTCCCTGCGGATGCAAGGAAAAAAAGCCGCTGAAACAGCACTCAGACTGCTCAGGGGTCAGGAAATACAAAATCCGGACGGCCTCGGGGCCGATACCTGGGTCAACCTCTATGACTGGCGCCTGCTGCAACGCCATGCCATTGATGAGAGCCTTCTGCCTCCCAACAGCACTGTACTCTTTCGTGAGGCCACACTCTGGGAGCTCTACAGGCACTATATCATCGGCGTTCTTCTTGTTCTGGCTGTCCAGTCAATTCTCATTGTCGGTCTGGTGTTCAATCTCCGGCAACGAAAAAAAGCACAGGCAGCACTGTGTGACAGTCAGAAGGCTCTGAAAAACCTTGCCGGCCGCCTCATATCCTCCCAGGAGGAAGAACTGAGCCGGCTGTCGCGGGAATTTCATGATGATTATGCCCAGCGACTGGCAGCCATGGCCATTGAAACAGGAACCCTGGAACTTCAGGCTGCCGGACTGAACGCCCCAATCAGAGACCAGATCAGTCTTATCAAGGGACAGCTGATCAATCTCTCTGATGACATTCATGCTCTCTCACGGGAACTGCACCCGGCAATTCTCAAGGATCTCGGACTGGCACGGGCCGTACGATCACTTTGTCTCAGCTTTTCCGATAGAGAAGAGATTCCGGTGACCAGTCATATTGCTGATCTTCCTGCAAATATTCCCCAGGACACGGCACTCTGTGTCTATCGGGTCATCCAGGAGGGTTTACGCAATATTGCCAAGCATGCCCATGCGCGCAATGTTGATGTCTTTGTCCGATGTACACCCAATCACCTGCTGGCCAGCATAGAGGATGACGGAACCGGATTTGATCCCGGTTGCGCCCGTCATACTCCGGGAATCGGCCTGGCAAGCATGCGTGAACGGGTACAGCATGCCCAGGGAGAATTTACCATCCAATCGGCACCGGGCCAGGGAACTACGATTCATCTCTCAGTACCGCTGCCAAGGAGAGATCATGAAGAAACCACGCGTACTCCTCGCTGACGATCACCGCCTTGTTGCTGAAGGACTCCGTGGCCTTCTGGAACCCGATTATCAGCTCGTGGGCATTGTCGAAGACGGACGTGCCCTTCTTGAGGCGGCGGACAGACTGGTTCCGGATGTGGTGGTGGCGGACATATCGATGCCGCTTTTAAACGGCATTGAAGCGGTCCGGCAGCTCAAGAAAAAAAACCCGGAACTTGCAGTTGTTTTTCTCACCATGCACCTTGATGTCGCCTATGCCGCCAGCGCCTTTGAGGCCGGAGCCTCCGGCTATGTGCTCAAGCACTCGGCCTCTTCCGAACTGCTGACAGCCATCGACAGCGCCCTTAAAGGGCGGACCTACATCACGCCCATGCTGGCCGGCGATCTGCTCACCTATCAACGCAACCGTCCCCAAGGGGAAGAACAGGAGGGACTGGCCCGGTTAACCGCCCGTCAGCGCGAGGTGCTGCAGCTCATAGCCGAAGGACTTTCCGTTAAAGAGGCAGCAGCGGTGCTGGGTATATCCGCCAGAACTGTTGAGTTCCACAAGTACAGTATGATGGAATCATTAGGACTGAAAAATTCAGCAGAACTGATGCGCTTTGCCGTGGAACACATCATCACATAGCGGTTCAAGTTCCGGCAGTCTCTTCTTTGTTCCCGCCCGATACAGGAGTACATCATGGGTAAACAGAAAATAGCTCTGGTAACCGGTGCCAACAGGGGCATCGGCTTTGAAATCTGCCGGCAACTCGCCGGACTCGGCTGTACCGTGCTGCTCGGTGCCCGTGACATCGGACGGGGCAGTGCTGCCGCCGGCCTGCTCCAGGATGAAAACCTTGAGGTCCATGCTGTGCATGTTGACATGAACGATCCGACTTCGTTCAGCCGACTGCACGACCGGATCGCCGATGCCTACGGACGGCTAGACATCCTGGTGAACAACGCCGGCATTGCCGAAGATTGGGCCTACACAGCAGCCGATGTGCCGGTTTCCCTCATACAGGAGACCTTCGTTGTTAACTTCTTCAACCTGATCGCCTTGACACAGCAACTTCTGCCGCTTCTCCGCGCAAGTTCAGCAGGACGGATTGTCAATCAGTCCAGTGTGCTCGCCTCGCTGACCCTTCACTCCGACCCGGATGCCGGCCTCGAAAACCTCAAACCGCTTGCCTATAATGCGAGCAAGACCGCTGTCAACGCCTTTACCGTGCACCTGGCCCATGCACTTAAAAACACCACCATCAAGGTGAACGCCGCTCATCCCGGAGATGTGGTCACCGATCTCAATCCGAACGGTGTCATCAATGTGGTTGATGGAGCCCGGACAGCGGTGGAGCTGGCCATGCTGCCTGCAGACGGACCCACCGGAGGATTTTTCCATCTTAAGGAGACACTCCCCTGGTAAACAGTGGAGAGTTGGAGCGTTTTTCCACGACGAGTGTTCTGACTGGTAAAATTACCTTGTAAACCTCGTAAATCTCCGAGTTCCCAGAAAACGTGCTCTCTGGTTTATAGAACCAGTGGATAGCATGCTGTCCACTGGAGTAAACCGATATATTCAGCACTTCAAGGGAGGGATACATGAGATACAAGAGGATGCACACCTGGGTTGTCAGCGGTGTATTGGCCGCCTGTCTGATGGCTGCACCAGTCTGCGCCGCAGACGAGAAAGCTCAGGCTGCACAACCAGTAACAGAGAAGATGGGACCGCTCAGCGGTACTCCGGTGAACTCGGCGATCAGCGGCGGGGCAATTGTGCCCAAGGGCATGCTGCTCACCGCTCTCAACTTCTCCTACCGCGATAAGGACAAAGTTGTGGACGATGAGGGCTTTGGCGCCCGGACTCTGGAACAGCAGCTCTATCTGCTCAAGGTGCGTTACGGCGTGACTGATCGGTTCGAGCTGGCCTTTGTACCCGGCTATGTAAGCACACACCGGGACGCATACGGTGGAGCCAAGGCTGACCGGATTGAAGGGATCACCGACTTTGTCCTGGCAGGTACCTATACCCCCCTGCTCCAGCGGCTGGGCGACCCTTTCAGCCTTGGTCTTGCCCTGGGTGTGAATATGCCAACCGGGCAAAACGGACCTGAGCATCCCCCGGGGGGTGATGTCTGGTCCTACAATGCGAGGGTAGGCATCACGAAGGTGTGGCACCCGAACCACCGCATCGACTGGGACCTTGGTTTTGTTCAGCCCACTGAAACCGGCAACCAGGGGGTGCGCAAGGATACAACCGTCACCATGACCGGCAGCTATCACTATGTCTTCACACAAAACTTTGACGTCGGTCTTGAGTTCACCCTGGAAAAAGGTAGATCCTGGGAGCGAAATGGTGTGGACATGCGTAACGGCTATACGGAAATGTATGTCGGGCCGACCATGAACTTCTGCATGCCGCAGTGGAACATGTGGCTGGGACTCGGCGCCTTTGTTCCTGTGGTCCGGGACTACGATATTCCAACGGCCTCTGATGATGTCCGCATTGAAATCAAGCTCGGCAAGGTCTGGAGCTGGTGACATTTCCGGCCGATCACTGTTGTGCTGACCGGACGGAACTGTTTTCCGGTATGCGCTTGCCTGCAGGAGCCATCACCGAAGCAGCCAACGGCATTTCACATAACAAGCATCCTGCGGGAGCGTGGAGTTACCGCTCTCCCGCATTCTTTAAGACATGACATCCGCGATCTTGAAATGTGACGTATAAACCCCGGCGTACACAACCGATGATTCAACAAAGCCGAACCGGGAAGCTTCTCTTCCAGGGAAGTGCCGGACCGGCTGTTTTTTTCTGAGAATTTTACGAGCGCCCGTCTGATTTCCTCTGGCCTGACGCACGATCAGGGAGGCATTGCTCTTCTGATAGAACGATGGGGTGATGCGTGACCATTGAGCGTTGTCTTTGCGTCCAATGAAACAGAAACCTTTTCCGGCAGTAAAAGACGCAACCTGCAACTTGCGGATTTTCGAGGAAAACGATATGGTATGTTCCTCTAACCAACAGCCAAAACACCGGTTGAAATGACGACAGCAGGACCTATCTGTTCACCATCGACGAGCATACCACAACGACCATGAGCGCAATCCACTCCTCTCATATACCCGCCTCTGCCATTCTGCTGATTCACTGCCCTGACAGCAAAGGTATTATTGCGACAGTCAGCGAGTTCATCTACAAAAATAACGGCAATATCACCAATCTTGACCAGCACGTCGATCTGGAGCGAAAGGTCTTTTTCATGCGTATTGAGTGGGAACTTGATAACTTCATCATTCCCAACGAAAAGATCGGGGAGTACTTTGACACCCTGATAGCCAAAAGATTCCAGATGCAGTGGCAACTTCACTTCTCTCACGAAGTTCCCCGCATGGCGCTGTTTGTCTCCAAACAGCCGCACTGTCTTTATGATATTCTCGCCCGCTGGAAGTCCCAGGAAATAGAAGTCGATATCCCGCTGATTATCAGCAATCATCCTGACCTTGAAACAGTGGCAAGACAATTTGACATCGATTTTCACCTCTTTGTCATCAACGGCGAAAATAAAAGAGAACAGGAACAGGAACAACTTGCTCTGCTGGCGGAACATCGCATCGAATTTATTGTCCTTGCCCGTTATATGCAGATTCTTTCCGAGGAGTTCATCAGCCACTACCGAAACAGGATTATCAATATCCACCACTCGTTTCTACCCGCATTTCCCGGAGCCAGACCGTACCATTCCGCCTTTGAACGCGGCGTAAAAGTCATTGGTGCCACGAGTCACTATGTCACCAGAGAGCTCGACGCCGGACCGATCATCGCCCAGGATATTATCCGGGTCAGCCATGCCGACTCGGTCGAAGATCTTATCCGCAAGGGGCGGGATCTGGAAAAGGTTATTCTGTCCCGCTCGGTCTGGCATCACCTGCAGCGCCAGATCCTCGTCTACCAGAACAGAACAGTGGTTTTTTCCTAAACAGTCACGGTTACTAATTATTTCATTGTCTCTTCAGACGGTTCATCCATCTCAAAGAGATGAAATTCGAGGGTGCCCTCATAGATAAAAAACGATCCGATGTACCGCCCGGGGTTATCGGGTACCGCCGTGTTCGTCGTATAGATGCCGAGATACCGTTCCTGAGTCGGCATATCCGGATCGACCAAAACCCACATCAGAGGGGCACTATCCTCCCGAGCATGGACACTGAGTATCTGTGCTCCGATCGGCAGGGGAATGGACTGAATACGATTGGGTGTTAGTTCAAATTTCCAGATTGTTTTCATGGGTACTCCGGCGTAGACATCACAGATACAACCCTCTGCTGGCTGCGATTACGTAAACGGATCTCTTGTAGCATACTTTCACTACCGATTCCAGGGTTCGGCAAATTTCATCTTGCACCAAATCTCCGAACACGGCATTCTTACTACAGGTACACCGCAAAACATTAGCCTTAACCGTCTGACAGCTACAAACACCTTCCGGTTTTCCCGAATCATTCTATCTGCTTCCTGTACGAGTAATGCGACGTCCGATTCTCTTTCTTCTCTCTCTTCTTTTCACTGTTTTCCAATCAACCTCGGCCTGGGCGACTCAGACCGAAGCCTATGCACTTGGATACTTCTGGGACAACCAACTGCAACGAGTGCTCAACCATCGGACAAAACTAGCGCCGCTGCTGGGGCTAACGCCAGGGACTCAACTGGAAATAGTGGGACGTGGCCAACAGTTTGGTGTGATCTGGAATACAAATACTACCCTTACTCAAGCCAACAAACTCGCCAAACAACAGCAATCCGTACTTCAACGTGCAGGCCTGCAGCCAGCCCAACCGGTAAAGACCTCAAGTTTTTTCAAACTCTACCACATCCGCTATAAACAAGGCTTGCGACCGGAAGATCTGCAGGCTGACTGGAAAGCCGTGCAGAGCACCCTGGTTCCGCAAACGAGCAAACGGCTGGTCATTGAGAAAATCAACCAGAAGAACTACGCGCTTGTGTATCGCTGCTGGCAAAGCAAGGAGGCTGTCAACCGCTTAGCCAAAAGACACGCCCAGTTGTTAAAAACAAGCAAACTTGTTCCCACGCTGGTTGCAGCCGCACCACACCCGGTTGTTCAGCAGGCTTTGATCCGGAATGTTGAGACCAGCGTTCAGGTAAAGCAGCCAAAACAGCACGTGACTGCGCCGGCCGCGTCGATCGCCGCAGGTAAGGTTACAATAAAAAATCCGACAGCTCAACAAAAGCAAGGGACCGTAATCAGCGGCAAGATGGGCAGATTTATACAGGAACAGACTCAAAAAGGCAGGTTGCGGCCGACAGACCGAACAGCGTGGATTGCCTTTGATCTCAGCAGTGACACCTACCTCGTCAACTACAATGCCTCAAGGTCTTTTCAGGCGGCGAGCATGATCAAACCTTTTGTTGCACTTGCCTTTTTCCATCAGCACGCAAAGGGCCTGCAACCCTATACTGCACAACACCGACGGATGATGGAGGCCATGATCCAGCAGAGCGACAACCCGGCAACGAACTGGTTTATTCGCCGTCTTGGTGGACCGGCCCGGTGTCAGGCACTGCTTGCAAAGGAATACGGCCATCTGTTCCGGCAGGTACGCATCCGGGAGTACATCCCCGCCGATGGCAGAACATACAAGAACAGTGCACTTCCTTCTGATTACATACAGTTTTTACGAGCGTTGTGGCAGCACAAGCTGCCAAAATCTCAGGAAATACTGCGTGTGATGGCACTGCCGAAACCTGACCGGCTCGTCTGTGGCACCAGTATACCAAACAGTACGGCAGTATATAACAAAACCGGTACCACGGCCCTTCTGTGCGGCGACATGGGAATCCTGGTGGCCCGTGGTCAAAATGGCCGCAAAGTACCGTATGCTGTGGTCGGTATCGTTGAACGTTCATCCCGACCTGGCAATTACAGACAGTGGATGCGAAACAGCGGGGATGCGATCCGCAACTTCTCCTCCATGGTATACGTCACCATGAAGCAGAAGCACCTGCTACTCTAAGAAACCGGACAAGACCCGAAAGATAATCCATCCGTACCATCCGCCTCCCCGCCTCTTACACCGGATGATGTTGCTCACCGGCCTCGCCGTGAGAGTACACTTTCACGGAGTTCTGCACAACATCATACCGATCATCTCTCTCAACGTGCTCAGTACCGTCTGATGGTTCAGAGACCTCCAGACAGCTTTTCATGCTCAGGGCAGACTACCTGCAGAGGACATCGGAACAGCATACTGCCCCTGTTTATTCTGAGAGTTGGGAAAGAATAAAAAAACAAGCGTGTCTTCCATAAAACTCCGGCTTTCTGACCGATCTTCATATAATCAAACCAACTTCTTTGATCCAGACCCAGCAGACCTGAAGAGTACAGGCAGTATCCGCTGCTTTCAGTTCGCCCTTGCGGATTTTGACAGTTCTGTTATCTGTGCAGTACGTTACATAACGTTCTGCAGGTATCAGCAATACTGATACCATTGTCTGTCAAACTACCACTCATCAGGATCGGCCATGACATTCCCCATTGATCTTTCGACCTACACTCCCCTGCACTTCTCTATAGACCAGGAAAAGTTAACCGCTGAACAACGATCCACCCTTAAAAACAATATTGAACTCGTCCGTAACGCCATCATCTTTTTTACAGCCCTGGCCAACACAAAGGGACTTGGCGGTCATACAGGCGGGGCATACGATATTGTTCCCGAGTTACTGAT
>JAAYDD010000330.1 GCA_012729435.1 Desulfobulbus sp. | reverse complement strand
TGCCGGAACAGCGCGATGCTTTCCTCCATTGCTTCGGCAAAACGCCGGCTGCGCCGCCGCAGATTGTAGGCCGGCAGAGTATCCACATGCACGGTCAGTATGGCACAGCCCAAACGCTGTGCTGTATGTATGACGTACATCATGACCGGTTCGGACATATGCCCATTCCGCGTGACAGCCATGATAAAAGATCTCTTGACCGGTGTTTGCGAAACATCACCGGTCAGGCAACCGTTGGGGTGAAAGCTGGGATGTAGAGATAAACAGGTGTCTTGCATGGCATTCGGCAGAAAAATTATTTCTGATTCTTAACGAGCAGATGAAATCAAGAAACATGCCATGCAGACCGTGAGGAGTAATATCCTGAGATAATTAACTTTATTTCAAGAACCAAAATGAAGTCCCGATTATTCAGATTGTTGCAGATCGCAACGTTCGCAAAAGAACCAGTGAATTCAGGGGGGGAACTATTGCAAATTGCAACATCTCGTGTTGCAACTGTAACAACGTGGAAGAAAAGCAGGAACAATAGGAGACCAAAAATCTCGTATGGAGCCGTGGCACAAGACAATGTATCGCCCGGCAGAGTCGCACTGCAGGAAAACACACCGGAAAAAGAAAGGGATTACGGCATTTTTATTGCTTCCACTGTAGCAATCCGCAAGCATGAAGTGTCACAGGGATTCCGCTGCCGGCCGTAGTTCCACTATCGGGTGTCCTGAGGAGAACAAACCGGGCGTCTGACCACACTATAAGGGAAAAGCGTATGTTTTTTAGAAAGAAAACAGAATCCGTAACCGAACAGCAACCGCAACAGACATCGTCCGGTCCTTCTCCGCTCGACAGCCTGCAAGCCAGGATTGAGGCTGCACAGCTCCCTCAGGAAGTGCTTGATGTTATAAAAAGTGAATTCGCCAAACTGGAAAAAACCGATCCCGCAGTCGCAGAATATGGACTCGGGATCAACTATATCGAGTTGCTCCTCTCTCTCCCGTGGCTGGAATCAAGCCGGGATCGGCTGGATCTGATGAAGGCGCAGTCAATCCTTGATACACGTCATTTCGGCCTCACTCAGGTGAAACAGCGG
Source organism: Desulfobulbus sp. (assembly GCA_012729435.1). GTDB lineage: Bacteria > Desulfobacterota > Desulfobulbia > Desulfobulbales > Desulfobulbaceae > Desulfobulbus. The sequence goes on along the minus strand of JAAYDD010000330.1, from coordinate 4,541 downwards.
ATCCTGGAATTCCTTGCTGCAAAAACGCTCTGCAGTAAAGCCAGACAAACCGTTCTTGTCGTTGATGATGAAGAAATCGCCCGCACCAACATGATTCACATCCTCACCAAAGACGGATACATCTGTCATGGAGCAGCCAACGGCGCAGAGGCAATGACTATCCTGTCAGAAGAGGAGGTCGATCTCGTTGTCACGGATCTCAAAATGGAACAGATGGATGGGCTTGAGCTTCTGGAACGGGTCAACCAGACCAGGCCTGACATTCCGGTCATCATGGTCACCGGATTTGCCACTGTCGGGTCGGCAGTGGACGCGCTTAAGAAAGGAGCTGCTCACTATCTGGGAAAACCGGTAAACTTCGACGAACTCCGCAGAACTGTCAAAGAGGTGCTGGAAAAGAAACTCTTTGTCCGAATGGGCAAAGGGCCCATCCTCTGCTTTACAGGCCCTCCGGGGACGGGCAAGACCTCAGTGGGCAGAGCCGTTGCTGAAGCGCTGCAACGCCGGTTTATCCGGATTTCGCTGGCCGGATTACGTGACGAGGCTGAACTGCGGGGACACCGGCGAACCTATGTGGGAGCATTACCAGGACGGATTATCACAGAGTTAAAACGAGTCGGCGTGAACAACCCTGTGTTCATGCTCGATGAAATTGATAAAATCGGACAGGATTTCCGCGGTGACGCAGCCTCGGTGCTCCTTGAGGTGCTTGATCCTGAACAGAATGTTCATTTTAACGATCACTACCTCGAGGTACCCTTTGACCTCTCACGGATCATGTTCATTGCAACGGCCAATGATCTGTCCAAACTGCCCGGTCCTTTACTGGACAGGATGGAGTGTCTTGAGTTCACGGGATATACTGAACGTGAAAAAGTACACATTGCTCAGCAATTTATTCTGCCGCGTCAACTCAAGCTCACCGGTCTGACAAAGGACATGGTCCAGTTTTCCCAGGAAGGGTTGGTGCGGGTCATCAACGATTACACCCGTGAGTCCGGCTTACGTCATCTTGAACGGAAAATAGCCGACATCTGTCGCAAGATCGCCCTCCTCCACCTCAAGACGAATGGCAAGAACCTGCCGATCCTGGTCGATGTGCCGATGGTGTCACAGCTGCTCGGCCCGCGTGAATTTCAACGCGAAGCAGCTGAGGTCGAACCGCAGATCGGTGTAGCCACAGGAATGGTCTGGGCAACGACCGGAGGAGAGATTATCAGTGTGGAAGCCGCTCTGATGCCGGGCTCCGGAACATTGATCTTAACCGGGTCACTCGGTGAAGTGTTGCGTGAATCTGCTCAGACCGCCCTGAGCTTTCTTCGCAGCCAGGCAGGTGTCTTTGACGTATCACCGGTATTTTTTAAAGACACCGATATACATATCCATTTCCCGGCCGGAGCCATAACGAAAGATGGCCCTTCCGCCGGAATCACCATCTTTGCAGCACTTCTCTCTCTTCTCACGCAAAAACCGGCACGGCGCGATGTTGCCCTGACCGGCGAAATGACCCTGACAGGTCGAATTCTGCCGGTCAAGGGAATCCGCGAAAAAATTCTGGCCGCGAAGCGTGCCGGTGTGCAGCTGGTTCTTTTACCGTCTGCCAACCAGGAAGAGGTTGAATCACTGGACTCCGATGTTCTGGAAGGGATCCGGATACAGCTTGTTACGAATGCCGATGAGATCGTGGAACCGGTCTTTGGCCGTCAGACGTTTATTCTGGCGTCCTGACCGGCCGAGGGTTGCAGCATTTCAAAAAATGGTCAGGCATCCGGATCTTCAAGACCGTAGCGTTTGATTTTCCGCCAGAGGGAGACACGATCTATACCGAGCATCTTCGCCGCAGCGGACCGGTTCCCCTCAACCTCGTCTAACACTTCAAGGATATAACGCTTCTCATGTTCCTCTAGAGTCAGCCATTCTGTCCGATGCTCACGAACAGCCATGCCGGTACTGTCTCCAAAAACAGTATCAACGTGATGCGCTTCTATAAGCTCCTCGCCGTTAAAAAGAAGCAAACGCTGGGCGATATTTTCCAGTTCCCTGATATTTCCGGGGTAATCATACGCCATAAGGCGTTGCTGGGCAGAGCGTGACAGTCGTGGCGCAGTACGTCCCAACGGAACATGTTTGGCGAGAAAATAGTCCGTCAGGGCCGGGATGTCTTCTCTCCGTTCAGCCAGTGACGGCACATTGATCGCAAGCACATCAAGCCGATAATAGAGGTCCGCGCGAAAGGTCCCGGCTTCGACCTCTCTCTTGAGATCTTTGTTGGTTGCTGCCAGCACTCGAAAATCAACGGCAATTTCAGTTGAACCACCAACACGAAGCAGCGTGCGCTCCTGAAGAACACGAAGCAGTTTTACCTGCAGAGAAAGAGATAACTCGCCCACCTCATCAAAAAAAACCGTACCGCCTTCTGCGGCTTCAAGCAGCCCTTTCTTGCTTTTATTGGCCCCGGTGAAGGCTCCCCGCTCATAGCCGAACAGCTCACTGGCAATCAGTTCTTCAGTAAAAACGCCGCAGTTGAAAGCGACAAAGCGTTTCTTTGACCGGGGACTCAACTCGTGGAGTGTTTGCGCAACGAGTTCCTTGCCTGTTCCTGTCTCACCTTGAATCAGGACATTGCAATCAAGTTGCGACACCTGGGCAATGGTTTCGCGAAGTGCCTGCATCTTCCGGCTGCCGCCGACAATCCGTTCAACGCCCTTGTGAGCAGCAACCTGATTGCGCAGAAAACGAATCTCTCTGCGTAACAGGCTCTTCTCAAGAGCCTTTTCGACAATGGCGCGCAACTCATTAATCTTAAATGGTTTCTCCACGTAATGATAAGCGCCCTTCCGCATGGCTTCCACGGCGGTGTCAACACTGGCATGGCCGGTTATGACCACGACCTCAATAGCGGGCCACAGTTTTTTAGCCTCCTCAAGAACAGCCATGCCATCAGTACCGGGCATGCGCAGATCGGTTAAGACCAGATCGATCTCTTCTTCTTTCAGGATGCTGATCGCCGTCTGACCATCTTCAGCCTCCCTGATCAGGTACCCGTCCTTCGTAAGAATATGGGTCAGGTTTTCACGGGAAATTGACTCGTCGTCAACCACAAGGACTTTCCGTTTTGTCATATCAGAATTCGATCAGGTTACAATTTTAACCGGGCAGGGCAGATGAATGAAAAAAGATGTACCCTGACCGATCTGACTTTGCACGGTAATTGTACCCTGGTGCTGCTGGACAATTCCATAGACAACGGAAAGGCCGAGGCCGGTTCCATGGCCCTCTTCTTTTGTTGTAAAAAACGGATCAAAAATCCGGGCAATATTCTTTTCTGCTATCCCCTGACCGGTATCGCTGACCTCAATGATTACCTCCTGAGCTCCGATATCTTCAGTGGCAGTGATAGTGATGCTGCCCTGACGCGGTGTCGCCTGCGCCGCGTTGATGATCAGGTTGATGAACACCTCCTGCATACGTTGGATATCCAGCGGTAAAACAAGATGCTGCGGTACATCAACCGTCATACTGATGTTCGGAGAGACCTGACTTTTTGCCAGCAGTACCGCCTTTTGAACAACGTCAACAAGCGATGCTGACCGAAGTGCAAACTCCTGAGTCCGAGAGAACTCCAACAGACTCTTTACAACATCACGTGCCCGTAAAGTTTCCTGATCGATATTCTGCAGCATGCGTCTGACGAATGCCGGGTCACCATCTGTAAACTCATCAATTGCAATTTGACAGGACGTGGAGATATTGTTGAGCGGATTATTGAGCTGATGCGCAACACCTGCGGTTAAGGTACCAAGAGAGGAGAGTTTTTCAGCCTGAATCAGCTGATCCTGTCTTCGTTCCAGTTCGGACACCATGATATTGAATGCTTCCATGACCTGTTGAATCTCATCTTTTGTATTGATGACATCAATCCTGCTGAACCGTCCCTGGGCTATGGCAACAGTTGCCTTTTTGATCGCAGCAATCGGTTTGAACACAAAAGATATACTGAAGAATGAAATAATAATACCCGTGACAATGGCAACAGAAGCCCACACTATCAGTTGCTCCCGGAGCTGAGAGACCATGGAATGGATTTGAGTTTTTTCAAAATTTACGATGTCTTCACTGAGATCGGATATTATCTTGCCATAGTGACGTATATTATCTTCAATATTTCCATCTTTCCCGGTACCGGTTTTATGAATCGCAGCAAGTAAATCACGAATATGCCTTGTATATAATTTTATCTGAGTATCAAGTTCAATCAGTTGATTATTGACAACAAGTTTCTCATCAACATGCAATATCGTATCTATTATTTCTGCTACCCTCTGTGTTGCTGCAATATTTTCATTAAGTGAATCCTGGTTGCCATATAAAAAGTAATTCTTCTCATGTCGTCTTGCTTCCAGGATATTATTATGAACATTGTATATATATTCCAGAATTTCCATCTTCCGTTCAGTAGTGACAAGATCAACATAGGATAAGAAACTCATGACCGTCACACATGCTATATAAAAAAACAGAACAAGAGCCACCTTACTGAT
>JAAYDD010000329.1 GCA_012729435.1 Desulfobulbus sp. | reverse complement strand
TCCAATATCTTTTTCCTCATTGACGGTGAGCTCATTACACCGCCGCTCGAGGGTTCGATCCTGCCGGGTATCACGCGGGATTCCGTACTGCAGCTCGCCCGGGACTGGGGGTATCGGGTCAGTGAGCGTCGCCTGAGCATCGACGAGGTCATCGCAGCCGGTAAAAACGGAACACTTCAGGAGAGTTTCGGAACCGGAACAGCAGCGGTCATCTCTCCGGTCGGCGAACTCGTCTATCAGGATGAACGGATCAGGATCAACAACGGCGCTGCCGGTGAGCTGGCCACACGGCTGTTTGAAGAGCTGCAGGGTATCCAGTTCGGCAGCCACGAAGACCCCTATAAATGGCGGGTACGCGTGGGGTGAGACGGTCCGGGCGGCACGGAAAAAACTCCTTCTGTTTTTAAATATTATCATTTCAATATGTTGAACGATGTATTTTTTTGTTCAACCTGCCCTTGATTTTTCAAAAACCCACCCTATTGTTTGGGCCAGCTCTGATCCGGAGCCTTGAACTTGTTCAATAATGCGGTTTGGACCGTTCAATGAGAACGTTGATCTGCATGCGGCCCAAACACCTTTTCATTGTTCACAACACATTAAACAGGAGGAGTACATGAAAATTCGTCCATTGAATGACCGGATTCTGGTCAAGCGATTGGAAGGAGAAGAAAAAACCGCTGGTGGCATCATCATCCCCGATTCGGCTAAAGAGAAACCGGCCGAAGGCGAGGTTGTAGCCGTAGGACCAGGGAAGCGCAACGAGGCGGGCGAGCGGGTAACCATTGATCTGGCGGTCGGTGATCGTGTGCTGTTTTCCAAATATGGCGGTACAGAAGTCAAGCTGGACGGCGAAGATTTTCTTATTATGCGCGAGGATGATATCCTTGGTGTAATTCAGGCGTAACAAAAAGTGATATCAATCCATTTGAGGTGTTAAGGAGATAAAATAATGGCTGCAAAAGAATTAAAATACAGTGCCAAAGCTCGTGAAAAAATGCTCACCGGCGTCAACACGCTGACCAATGCGGTCAAGGCGACGCTCGGACCGAAAGGACGCAACGTTCTGATTGAAAAATCCTTTGGCGCACCGGTCATCACAAAAGACGGTGTGACGGTTGCCAAAGAGATCGAACTGAAAGACAAGTTCGAAAACATGGGCGCCCAGATGGTCCGCGAAGTTGCTGCCAAGACGTCGGATGTCGCCGGTGACGGGACCACCACCGCCACCGTACTGGCACAGGCCATTTTTGCAGAGGGTGCCAAGCTGGTTGCCGCCGGCTCCAACCCCATGGAGATCAAGCGCGGCATCGACGCCTCTGTCGCCGCTATTGTTGCCGAGCTCGGCAAGATCGCCAGCCCGACCAAGGAGCAGAAGGAGATCGCCCAGGTTGGTACCATTTCCGCCAACAATGACGAGACCATCGGCAACATCATCGCCGAGGCCATGGATAAGGTCGGCAAGGAAGGCGTGATCACCGTTGAGGAGGCCAAGTCCATGGAGACCTCCCTTGACGTGGTGGAAGGAATGCAGTTTGACCGCGGCTATCTCTCCCCTTACTTTGTGACAGATCCGGAGCGCATGGAAGTGAGCATGGAAGAGCCGCTCATCCTCATCCATGAGAAGAAGATCTCCAGCATGAAGGACCTGCTGCCGATTCTCGAGTCCGTTGCCAAGATGGGCAAACCGCTCTGTCTCATTGCCGAGGATGTTGACGGTGAGGCGCTGGCCACCCTCGTGGTGAACAAGCTGCGCGGCACCCTGAACGTGGCTGCGGTCAAGGCCCCCGGTTTCGGCGACCGCCGCAAGGCCATGCTTGAGGACATCGCCATCCTCACCGGCGGCCAGGTCATCACCGAGGATCTCGGCATCAAACTTGAAAACGTCACCATCAACGACCTTGGAACTGCCAAGCGCGTTGTTATTGATAAGGACAACACCACCATCATCGACGGTGCCGGCGACAAGGATAAGCTGGCCGCCCGGGTCAAGCAGATCCGTGCCCAGATCGAGGACACCACCTCTGATTACGACCGTGAAAAACTCCAGGAGCGTCTGGCCAAACTCATCGGCGGTGTTGCTGTGATCAACGTTGGCGCCGCCACCGAGGTTGAGATGAAGGAGAAGAAGGCCCGTGTTGAGGATGCCCTCAATGCAACCCGTGCAGCTGTTGAAGAGGGGGTTGTCCCCGGCGGCGGTGTGGCCTACCTGCGTTGCCTCAAGGTTCTTGACGCCCTCAAGCTTGAAGGCGAGCAGGAGCTCGGCAAAAACATCATCCGCCGTGCCCTTGAGGAGCCGGTTCGTCAGATTGCCAACAACGCCGGCTGCGAAGGCTCGGTCATCGTTGAGCATGTGAAGAATCTTGAAGGTCCGATGGGCTTTAACGCGGCTACCGAGAAGTACGAAGACCTGATCGAAGCCGGTGTCATCGATCCGGCCAAGGTGACCCGTTCCGCACTGCAGAACGCGGCTTCAGTATCCGGCCTGCTCTTGACCACCGAGTGTATGATTGCCGAGCTGCCGGAAGAGGATAAGGCACCTGCAGGCATGCCTCCTGGCGGCATGGGCGGCATGGGCGGCATGGGCGGCATGATGTAACAGGCCTTCTGTCCCCCCTGACCGGATAACCGTTCGGGATATCAGCCCTTCTCCGTTTCAGGCACGCGGGGAAGGGCGTTTCGTTCTGTCCGGGGAAGAGGCCGCCGGCCGGCATGCTGACCGCTGGTTTTCTTGTTGACAAACAGGGCGAAGTTTAGCATATATCTTTTTTCCAGTCAGCCTGACGTTTCAGATATCGGCGATGTAGCTCAGTTGGTCAGAGCGCACGGCTCATATCCGTGGAGTCCGGGGTTCAAATCCCTGCATCGCCACCAGTATAAAGTCCGGAGACATCCGGCGACATATAGAAACCCGCAATCCTTCACAGGTTGCGGGTTTTTCTATGTGCGGGGACGGACAGGTGAAAACCCGGGCGGGCAAAGGTTCTGCTGGTGCTCGTTTTGCATCAATTTTTTGGAGTTACTCAAAATAGAACTTGAACTGTTTGCCCTTGGCATAAATTTTCTGTACGGTTGCGTTTAGTTCTTGACCAGGTTGAGGTGATTGAGAGGGAATATGGCGGTGGGAGGTTAAGTTTTGCAAGGCTAGTTCATCCAAGTAATGACTAGCGGCGATGTAGCACCATCGGTCACAAGGACACGGTTATTACCTGGTTATTATCATAGGCCGGTCAGCCTATTGGATTGTCAGCTAGTAAAGGGAAAATACACACTATATTATTGATTGCCATAAGTAAGATGAAAAGACTACTCAACGCTCTTTGTGAAAGCTTCATAAAGAATCTCGATTTCATGATGAAGGTCGTAACAATTTTTGGTGCCATCTTCACAGGAGTGAGTGTTATTATACTTTTACTAACTGACATTGATAAGAAGCTGGAAGAAAAGATAAAAAATCATGATGTTATAAGAAAAATTGCGGCTGAGATTAAATCCCCATTTATTATTTTTAATAGTGAAGGAAAAGTACTGTATGAAGATAATGGATCTGAGCTGATTGATTTGGAGAAAATAGTTTGTGATTACGATGATGAGTATGTAAAAGTTATTGGTATTACAATTACGACAAAACGATTTCTGAAGTATCCGCCGATATTGTCAAGTATTGATGGTGAGGAATATTTTCATGAAGCCACACGAATAGATACTTTTAAGTGGTATTATAAAACAATTGAATTGGATAGAATATATTGGTCTTTACCAAATGGTAAAATGCCGGTTGGCAGGTATAAGCTGGAAATAATAAGATAATAAAAATTCAGTTAATAGGTCGTTCCACAGAAAATATTTCCCATTGTGCCCGATATTTCCTGCGAGCACCATGTCGGATGTACACCTTCTGATGGTGGTCTGTGCCGCAGCACAATCTTACTGGTCTTGGACCAATACGACAGGGAGTTTACGTTTATTCCTTCAGGGTACGAGGAAAACGTCACGTACTAACGCGTCTGCATGATTGTTCCGACCAGAGGAAGAGAGTTTCCCTGTTCAGGGTGTGCAATCAAAAAAAACCCGCAGCTCATAAGAGCTGCGGGTTTTTTCTGTTTCCGGGGGTGGGAAGACAGGGTCCGGCAGAGCCGGGCGGAACGGTTGTGGAAGGAAACCCGGCCGGCAGTGATCAGTCTGCCGGCAGCATGTCTTCCTCTGTCCTGTCCGCCGATATGACCTCCCGTCGGGCCCGCTCCTTGCGGTGATCCCTGGCAACAAGCATGTAGATCGAGGGGATGAGAAAGAGGGTGAAGATCGAGCCGATGGCCATGCCGCCAACCAGGACAAGACCGATGGAGTTTCGCGCGGCAGCACCGGCACCGGTGACCAGGGTCAGCGGAAAGTGGCCGGCAACCGTGGCTCCGGTCGTCATCAGGATGGGGCGAAGCCGGATCATGCAGGCCTCGTGCACCGCCGCATGTTTGCTCAGCCCCTGTTCCTGGAGCTTGTTGGCAAACTCGACAATGAGTATGCCGTTTTTGGAAACAAGCCCCACCAGGGTCACCAGGCCGACCTGGGAGTAGATGTTGAGACTCGTTGTCCATCCTGTGGTCCAGAAGGGCACGTTGGGGTCAGGCATCTTGAGAAAGGTGAAGATCATGGCACCGAACATGGCCAGGGGGACAGAGCCGGCAAGGATGACGAACGGATCACGGAAGCTGTTGAACTGGGCGGCAAGCACGAGAAAAATGAGGATGATTGCCAGTCCGAAGGCAAAGGCAAAGGTGTTCCCCTCAACCCGCAGCTGCCGGGACTCACCCGTGTAATCGAGCGTGTATCCCTGCGGCAGGATCTTGGCCGCCTCGGCTTCGAGAAAACGAAGGGCCTCGTCAAGCGGTCGGACCGGATAGGCGCTGATGGTCACGGCGTTCAGCTGCTGGAACCTGTTCAATGAACGCGCCTCCGTGGCGTTTTTGACCGTGGCCACTGTGGACAGCGGGATAAGTCCGCCGTCCGGACCGGTGACGTGGATATTTTTAAGCTGCTCCGCGGTCAGCCGGTCAGTGCGCATGATCTGCGGCATCACCTTGTAGCTGCGACCGGCAATGTTGAAGCGGTTGACATAGTTCCCGCTGATCATGGTGGAGAGATCGCTGCCGATCTGCTGCAGGTTGAGTCCGAGCGCCGCCACCTTGTCACGATCGATCTCGATCTCTGATTTGGGCTGATCGATCTTGACATCGATGAGCGGCGGAAAGGCGAACATCTTGCTCTGCGCGGCGATGAGCTGAATCTGCCGGGCAAAGGTCAGGATCTGGTCGAGCTCGGCTGTGGAGGCAATGACAAATTCCACCGGAAACCGGCCTCCGCCGGGCAGGGCCGGCGGCAGAACGGGCAGCACCCGGATCCCGGTGATCCCGTGTAACTTCTGCGCCACCTCGGGCATGATCTCAAAGATGTTTCGCTGCCGCTCCTGCCAGGGTTTGACCACCATGCCGCTGAAGCCGGAACTCGGCTCGGTGACCTGAAAGACTGAACTTGTCTCCGACACACCGAGAAATACCTCGTTCACAGCCGCAGCATAGCGCCGGTTCTGGTCGAGTGTGGAGTTGGCGGCAGATTCGATGATACCGAAGATGACTCCCTCGTCTTCCGTCGGGGCGAGTTCCTTGGACGACATCTGAAACATGGGGATGGAGAGCAGGCCGAGCACCATCCAGACCAGGTAGGCGGCCTTCCGGTTCTGCAGGGTGAATTCAAGCAGGCGGCCGTAGACGGCCCGCAGCCGGGCGAAGTCACGCCCGATCTTGCCGGCGAGTCCGCGCTCGGTGATGCCCGGTTTGAGGAGTTTTGAAGACATCATCGGCGAGAGGGTGAGGGCGACAAGACCGGAGATGATGACCGCACCGGCCAGGGTGAAGGCGAATTCCCGGAACAGTGCACCGGTCAGACCACCCTGGAGACCGATGGGCGCATAGACTGCAGCCAGTGTGGTGGTCATGGAGATGAGCGGCTTGACGAGTTCGCGGCCGCTGAGCAGTGCCGCCTCAAACGGGGTCTTCCCTCCCCGCAGATGGCGCTCCACATTTTCAACCACAACGATGGCATCGTCCACCACCAGACCGACTGAAAGGACAATGGCCAGCAGGGTGAGGAGGTTGATGGTGAAGCCGGCAACCTGCATGACAAACATGGCGCCGATAAGTGACAGGGGGATGGCAATGACCGGAATGACCGCAGCCCGGAACGAACCGAGGAAGAGAAAGATAATGATGCTCACAATGAGCAGGGTCTCGCTCAGGGTCTTGATGACCTCCTTGATGGCGTTTTCAATGTAATCCGTGCCATCGTAGGTGATGTTGGCGGTAAATCCGGTGGGCAGCTGTTTGTTGATCTCCGCCATCTCGGCCCGGACCCGTTTGATGACATCCAGGGAGTTGGCATTGGGCAGCGGCCAGATGCCCATGAAGACCGCTGTCTGTCCGGAAAAATGCACCTCTGTGTCATAGTCTTCCGCGCCGAGGACAACCTGGCCCACATCTTCAATGCGGACAAGGGCATCGTTGTCCTCCCGGATGACGAGGCGCTTGAAGTCATCGGTGGTGTGCATGTCGGTGTTCGTTGTCAGGTTGACCTGGACAAGTTCCCCTTTGGTCGTACCGACAGCGGCCAGGAAGTTGTTGTTGGCCAGGGCCTGGTAGACCTGACTCGGACTGACATTGAAGGCTGCCATCTTTGCCGTGTCAAGCCAGATGCGCATGGCAAACGTCCGAGCGCCGAGGATATCGGCCCGCTGCACCCCGGCCAGAGCGGACAACCGCGGCTGAATGACCCGTACCAGGTAGTCGGTTATCTCGTTCTGCTCCAGGTCGTCGGCGGTAAAGCTGAGATAGGCCGAGGCAAACTGGGAGTCAGCGGACTGAACGTCAATGACCGGGATTTCAGCCTCCGGCGGCAGGTCGCGCCGTACCTGATCCACCTTGGAACTGATTTCAGACAGGGCCTTGATCGGATCGTAGTTGAGCCGCAACCGGGCCTGAATGACGGATACACCCTGACTGGACTGCGACTGGAGGTAATCGATACCGTCGGCACCGGCGATGGAACGTTCCAGCGGGGTCGTGATGAAGCCGCGCACCAGCTCGGCGTTGGCTCCGGTGAAGACGGTGGTGACCGTGACCACGGCATTATCGCTGCGCGGATACTGGCGGACATTGAGTGATCCGATGGCCTGGAGTCCGGCAATGATGATCAGCAGACTGGTTACCATGGCCAGCACCGGTCGCTGGACAAAGAGATCGGTGAATTTCATGGTTCAACCATCCTTGGGCTGCGGAGCCAGTTTGAATTCCGGGGCCAGGCTGTTGTCGATAATCACGGCCTGGCCGTTGCGGAGTTTGAACACGCCGGTGCTGACCACGGTCTGCTCGGGCATGAGTCCGGAGAGAACCGCGACAAAGTCCCCGCGCTGTTCACCAAGACGCACGAACTGCTGGCGGACGGCCAGACCTGCCGGCTGTTTGTCTCCTTCACCCTTCTTTTCCTCAACAAGGAAGACCGAGTCGGAGTAGGGTGCGTACAGAACAGCAGTGGCCGGAATGGCAAGCACCGGTTCCGGTTCCGGTTGGAGAACAGCAACGTTGACAAACATGCCGGGCCGGAGCCGGTCATCCGGGTTTGCCACGGTGGCCTGTACCCGGATGTTGCGGTTTGAGACCTCTACCTCAGGGTTGACCGCGGTGATGGTGCCTGTAACAGACTGACCGTTTGGCAGGGCATCGGAGGTGATGCGGACCGTGTAGCCCGTCTTCATCTGGTGCACCTGCTGCTGCGGGACCAGAAAGTTGACAAAGATCGGGTCAAGTGCCTGCAGACTGACAATCGGAGTGTTTTCCTGAATGATCTGGCCGAGGTTGACCTGACGGACACCGAGCCGGCCGCTGAACGGGGCGCGGATGGTTTTTTTGTCAATGGTCGCCCGGATCATGTCAGCCTGGGCCAGGGCCTGTTTCAGTTGAGCCTCGGCATTGTCATAGTTCGCCTCGGCCACGGTCTTGGTGGCCAGCATCTTTCTGGTCCGTTCAAATGTTATCCTGGCCAGGCTAACGGCAGCTTCCGCAGAACGGAGCTGTGCTCTTTCAGCAGTAATGTCCTGCTGGACGATCAGGTCGCCGGCCCTGATGAAGACGCCCGGTTCAAAGGCGATTTCAGTCACCTTGCCGGTCAGCTCTGCTGCCACGGTGACGCCCTGAACTGCTTCCAGGGTACCGATGGCCGTGACGAGCGATTCCCAGGTCTGCGCCTCGGCCCGGGCTGTTGTCACGACTTCGGGCGGGATCTGTACAGTTTTTTCATGTTTGATCAGAGCGCCGATCTGCAGCGCCTTGATACCGGCCAGTACTCCGACAACGAGGATGACGCCGAGAATGGTGAACAAGAGGGGTTTGATCTTCATATCAAAATCTCCATAAAAAAAGCTACTTGCAAACCGTGAGCAGTCGCTTTTTACACACGCTGGCGGCAACGATAACACTGTCACCACATATGGTCAACAGCAACGGGCGCCAGGTGGGCAGGCAGTCGGCCGGATATGAGATTCGGGAAGAAAAGAGAGGTGGATGCCTCTTCGGGAACAGGGCCGGTCCGCAGGTGATAGGAGGGGAAGGGAAGTCTGCGGAAGCAGAGGGCGGAAAACGGTTTCAGGAAAAAGAGGGGGGTAGGGAAAATCCGGCAGGTTTCCGGGAACACTGCCGGATTGTGGCGGGCTGGAAAAAACAGCCGGTCTTCAGCGTGGAAAGATGATCCGAGGGTACTGTCCGATCGGGCGGCTAGTCAACCACCGTAAAACCTTTGGCCGTGATCGCCTGTCGCATGGCGTTGCTATCGATGGCTCCTGCAAAACGGGCCTCGCCTTTCACCGGGTCAACTTCCACATCGGTGGCCCCCAGCTCTTCCAGGGCTTTTTTGACCGATCCGGCACAGTGCTGGCATTTCATCCCATTGATACGTACAACTGTCATAATCGTCTCCTACTGTGAAATAAGTGTTGGTACAGGTCAGTCAGCACCCCTGATCTTTTCAATCAGGGCTGTTGTCGAACGTTCATATTCAAAAGCGATACGGACCACCTGACCGCCGCCGGCCTTCACCTCCCGGGCACCGACAATCTCATTCTCCGGCCAGTCAGCTCCTTTGACGAGCACATCAGGCCGGAGTGTGGTGATCAGATGAAGAGGTGTCGGTTCGGCAAAGAGGACCACGTGGTCGACACAGCCAAGGGCGGCCAGTACACGGGCCCTGTCCCCTTCACTGTTGACCGGTCTGTCCGGACCTTTGAGGCCGCGGATAGAGCAGTCGGTGTTCATACCCACCACGAGACAGTCGGCGGTCCGTCTGGCGGCCTCGAGATAACTGACGTGACCGGCGTGCAGGATATCAAAGCAGCCGTTTGTAAAGGCGATACGACTTCCCTGCCGGCGGATCTGGTGGACTCTGGCGGCAACCGTGTCCAGATCCTGCACCTTTTCATGGTCAGCGGTCAACCAGGAGCGATCACCAGCCGGATAGAAACGGCGGCGCTGTTCATCGACGGCCCCGCTGTCCGGCTCAGCGGCGATTACTGTTGTTTCCCGTGAGGCCGATTGCAGGACAGTGCCGTCAGGAGCGACAATCATCGAGTGTCCGGCCATGTCCGTCTGACCGGCTCGACCGCAGCTGTTGGTCGCGGCCACATAGACCTGGTTTTCAATGGCCCGTGCCCTGACCAGGGTTTGCCAGTGTTCAAGACGGCTCTTGGGCCACTGGGCACAGACCGCCAGGAGCCGGGCACCTTCAAAGATCTGGCGGCGTGCCACTTCCGGAAAACGAAGATCGTAGCAGACCAGGCCAGCGAGGGGGCCGAACGGTGTGCGCAGGGGCGGGCCGCTCATGCCCTGCTGATAGAACCGGTCTTCCTGCCAGAAGGCAAAGAGATGCTGCTTGGGTATCTTGCCCATCACCCCTTCCGGGCCGACAAGAAACAGGGTGTTTCGGGGCAGGCCATCCTCTGGTGTCAACTCGGTCAGAGACCCGGCCAGGTATGCCTGGTGGCGGGCCGCAAGCTGCTCCATGACCTTCAGGATTTCGGGTGTTCTCTTTCCAAGGGCTGCTGTCCGGCTATAATCAAAACCGGTGGCCCACATCTCCGGCAGGAGGAGAAGAGTGTCCGGTGCCGGGGCGCTGGCGGAGATGAGCTGTTCCGCCAGGCTGATATTTTCTTCGACCGCACCAGGGACAACGGGAAACTGGACACAGGCAACGGCCGGAAAGATGGATGGTGCGGTCATTCGTCAGCCATCCGTTCGAGGGCCGCCTGGGCTAGGGTGCCGACCGTGGTCTGCTGAAAGGTCCCTTCCCAGTACAGGGTCACCGAAGCGCTGTCGTTAACGAGTGTGCGCAGTACCCCTTCGGTGGCCGTCAGGTAGAGATTGCCGGCGGCAAGAACGGCAAGCCCGCGGGTCGTGTCGTCTTCAGCATGGAGATAGGCCGGGATGTCGGCACCTGCGCCGCGCTCAATGAGGAGCCGGGGCCGGCAGCCGCTCATCCGGGCAATGCCCCAGAGTACACCCTGCTGCAGGAGAGGATGTTCAAGGTAGTTGCCGTCCTGATAGAGCTCTTCCCCGTCCTCGCGCATGTAGGAGATGAGCATGTGAACATACTCTTCAGCCAGTCCCGGGTGCTGACACATGACCTCCGCCATGGACTCCGGAGCACCCCAGCCGATGCCTCCGGATTCGTCATTGAGACTCCAGAGAAAACGCCGCATCACGATGCGCGCCTCCTCCATCTCCAGGTCGGCTAACCGGCTGACGGTTCTTCCCATGCAACTGACGGCGAACCATCGGATATGCGGATCTTCCCGGCAGATAGCTGAAAACAGAACGTTGATCACGTCCTTGGGCGGGTAGTGATCGAGCGCCTGGGTGACGGAATCGAGGTTTTGACCGCGGAGGAGTGTCAAAACCTCGGTTTTGATTGTCCGGCTGCTTACCATCTGTTCCTGTTTTTATTCGGCAGCCGTTTCAGTCGTGGTAAAGACCCTCTTGCCAAGCTCCCCGTCAACCATGAACAGACCGGCACGGGTTCCCTCAATGAGTTTGAGTTTGTCGATGACCTCGCTGGCACTGGCCTCCTCTTCAACCTGCTCGGTAACAAACCACTGGAGAAAGATGTTTGAGGCATGGTCTTTTTCCTGGATCGCCAGATCAACGAGATCGTTGATGAGGCGGGTAACATGTTTCTCATGTTCGAGCACCGCTTCAAACACGGCCAGCGGCGATTCCCAGGTTGTTTCCGGTTTGTCAATGGCCTCAAGGGTGACCGTGCCGCCCCGCTCATAAACATAGTCATAAAACTTCATGGCATGCATCATCTCCTCCTGGGCCTGAGCCCGCATCCAGTTGGCAAAACCTTTAAGGCTGATGGACTGGAAATGGGCCTCCATCGACAGATAGAGATAGGCGGAGTACATCTCTGCATTGATCTGCTTGTTTATGGCGTTGAGCATTTTCTCGTTCAGCATAACGGTCTCCTTAGATGATGAGATGAAATATTCAGACGTACAGTTTGTGGTTGTGTGGAAGAACTATAAGTACAGACATGAGGAATTCCAGCTCAATCTGGAAATTTATTGTCTTTTAAGTGCAAACCTGTTTCTTTACGGCTTCTTTATGCATTTCAAGACAGTGCTGTCTCACAGATTTTCCCACAGCAAGATCTGCGGTGAAACAACATGTTGTGGTGATGGTGGTTTAAAAAGCTCGAACAAATCTCTTCTGGCAAACAGGTTGAGCTGCAGCAATCGGAGTAT
>JAAYDD010000328.1 GCA_012729435.1 Desulfobulbus sp. | reverse complement strand
GTTTTCCGCATCCTTCGCCGGGACAGCCTGACCATATCACCGGAGCGACTCCGGCATCTCCCGATAAAGACGGAGGTAAAGCTGCCGGCTTCACCGGAGGCCGCAAACGATCAGATCCTGCGCTTTCTTAAGAAGAAAGGCTGGCAGCCCCGGAGTAAAAGCATTGGCACATCCTGGATCGCTGCTGCTGATCGGGGCGGCTGGACACGCTTCGGTGTGTATATTGTCCACGGTTCCATTCTGCTTATCCTTGTCGGGGCTTTAATCGGCTCATCAGCTGTGGCACGTCACCTGTTGCGGGATCCGCAGTTTGCCTTCAAAGGCTCCATTCTGCTTCCTGAGGGTGAAAGCACGGATCATGTCACAACCTTCAAAACCGGAGAGCCGGTGGATTTAGGGTTTCAACTGCGATGTGACAGCTTTACCATCGAACACTATCCCAACGGGATGCCGAAAACCTACCGTACCCGTGCTTCAATCATAGAAAATGAACAGAAAACCCTGACAGCTGACATAGAGGTCAACAAACCTCTGACCTATAAAGGAATCACCTTTTACCAGTCAAACTATCAGCCTTATCAGAATTACCGGGTGATCCTGCAGAAGAAAGAGAGCAATATGGCAACAACCGCTCTCATTGTTCCGGCCACCCAGCTGGACTGGCACGAGGCCGGAGTGAGCTACGGTATTATCAACAGGGAAAGTCAAGGCGAGGTCACTAGGCGGCTGAAGATCTGGTTTTCTGACAATCAGGATGAACCTGCCGTTTTCTGGATTGATAACGATCGGGAAACCGTTATCCAGCGATCTTCCGGAACCTACCTCCTGACGATCAGTCAACGCTATGCCACCGGTCTTCAGGCAACGAAAGATCCAGGAGTCTGGTTGGTCTACAGCGGCTGTCTGCTTATGCTTGTCGGCCTGTATCTCGCCTTCTTTTTATCGCACAAGAAAATTTATGCCTTTATTCAAGAAGATGATCAGGGGAGTCGTATCCTTTTCGCTGGTGAGACGAATAAAAACAAAGTAGGTTTTGAGAAGAAGTTCTCTGAACTGGTCGAAGAGTTCAATAAATAAATTCAAAACGCATCTCTTTTAAACTACATACTCCTTCAGATCATTATGGACAGTTCTCTTCTTTTTGGCATTACCATGGTTGCCTATCTTCTGGCCGCCGTTTTTTACCTGGGGTTACTTATCTTTCGCACCGAACGGCTCGGCTGGATCGGTATGCTGATCACCATGGCCGGTGTAGGTGTCCAAACCGCGGCAATTGCTCTGCGCTGGTACGAATCCTACCAGATGGGCATAGGCCACGCCCCTCTGACCAACATGTATGAATCACTGGTCTTCTTTGCGTGGTGTATCGCCGGTATATATCTCGTTCTGGAATACCGGTTCAAGACACGCGTTGTGGGTGCCTTTGTCATACCCTGCGCCGCTCTGGCCATGGCCTACGCCTCTTTATCCAACCGTATTGATGATCAGATCACTCCCCTTATCCCGGCTCTGCAGTCAAACTGGCTGATTGCCCATGTGGTCACCTGTTTTGTAGGCTATGCGGCGTTCACTGTTGCCGGCGGACTTGGCATCCTGTATTTATTCAGAGCTGCTTCCGAGGCAAGACAACGGTCAAAGAACGGGGAAAACTTCCTGCCGAATTTACAGGTGCTTGACAATCTCACGTACAAGAATATCGTCTTCGGTTTTCTGTGGCTGTCGGCCGGCATCATTACCGGGGCTGTCTGGGCGAACGAGGCCTGGGGGACGTACTGGAGCTGGGATCCAAAAGAAACCTGGTCGATCATCACCTGGTTTCTTTATGCTCTGACATTGCATGCACGCTTTACCCGGGGATGGCGGGGGCGACGGATAGCGTGGCTCGCAATCCTGGGGCTGTTTGCAGTCGGCTTTACCTATTTCGGTGTTAACTTTCTTCTTTCCGGACTTCACAGTTACGGTTCGGTCTAATCACAACCGTCCGATCCGCTCTCTGACTCCGGAAAAGGGAAAAACGTACGCGGCCCGCCTGCAGCAGGCATGAGCGACCAGGAGACTTGACAGTCACAACGCCTCATTATCGCTTCGAGAGGTCCTGGACTTGGGAGGGATCACTGATAAACCGTCCGCCGCTGCACTGTACATCGGTTATGCTCCCGCACACCATGCTTTTGACCGGTTCGGGAAAAAGTGCACCTGATCAACGGTTAAAAGTTACACCTTATCACACAAAGACTGCGGAATTCTGCAGTCTTTGTGTGATCGGGATCTACTTCTGATAATGACAAAAACCGGAAACAACCGGACACGGATGCAGTAATCTTCTACTCCACATGCATCCTGGAGATATCTCCCACCCGGAGGACCAATCCTCTTAGAGCACTAAGAAGATTCAAACGATTCGTACGAACATCGTCCGCTTCAACCATCACCATCACTGTGTCAAAAAACCGGTCAACCGGTTCTTTAATTGCCAGCATCGCCAGTAAAGCCTCATGATACATTCGCTGATCAAGAAGCGGTAAAGCTTTGTCACGAGTACTTACAAAAGCCGCATACAGGGCCTGTTCAGCAGGCTCGGTCAGCAGGGCTTCATCAATTCCGGTCTCTTTGCTGTCCTTGATGATGTTATTGATACGTTTAAAAGAACCGGCCAGGACCCCGAAACTGTCCTGCCCGTGAATCTCTCTTAACGCCTCAACACGCTTCAGGCAGTCAATCGGCTCATCAAATCGGGCGGCGGTTGCCGCCTCAACAACTTCCTGGGCATATCCTGAAGCAATGAGGTCATTTTCAAACCGATGCCGGATAAAGGCGATGACTTCATCAGCAACCTTCCCATCCTGAGGGATGGTATCACCATACCCGCTTAAAGCAGCGGTGACGAACTCGTGTAACGGGACGGTAAGATCACGTTCACGTACAATACTGATAAGACCGATCGCCTGTCTTCGCAGACCAAAGACATCTTTATTTCCTGTCGGCTTCTCGCCGATGGCGAAATAACCGACAAGTGTATCCAGGCGGTCTGCAATACCGACAAAGGCACCCAGCAGAGAATGCGGGACCTCGCCGCCGGCACGGAGCGGCATGTAATGCTCTTCAATAGCCTGGGCAACCGCCGGTTTTTCGCCGTCATGCAGTGCATAAACCCGCCCCATAACTCCCTGCAGCGACGGGAACTCCCCGACCATGGCAGTCAGCAGGTCGGCCTTGGCGAGCGTGGCGGCACGGACAGCTTCGTCATGGAGCTCCGGGGCAATTTTGTCGGCAAGCAGGCCGGCCAGCCGACTGATACGTTCACTTTTATCCTGCATTGTTCCAAGTTTGTTCTGAAAAACAATACCGTGCAACTCTGAGCATCGTTCAGCCAGCGGTTGTTTGCGATCTTCATTAAAAAAGAAAAGCCCATCCTCAAGACGTGCCCGCAGCACTCTTTCGTGGCCGCTGGTGGCCAGTTTCTGATCCGTAACCCTCGTATTATTGACTGCAACGAAAAGAGGTAGAAGTTTTCCGTCCTGACCGACTACAGGAAAATACTTTTGATGCTCACGCATCGATGTGATCAGCGTCTCCTCGGGAAGCTGCAGAAATTTCTGGTCGAAGCGACCGCACACCGCGCAGGGCAATTCCACAAGATTCGTTATTGTGTCCAACAGACCTTCATGCAAAACCGGTTGTGCACCTGTTCCGGCTGTTGCGGCAACAACCTGCGTAACCTCTTCCACTACCATGGCCTTACGTTTCACCGGGTCTGCAATAACAAAACGTTCAGCTAAGGTGTGAAGATAGTTTTCAATACCGGTCACCGGAACGGTCTCCGGAGCCATGAAGCGGTGGCCACGGGTTGTATTGCTGCTGGTTACTCCGCCAACGGTCAGCGGCAGCACCACACCGTCATAAAGGACCAGCAGCCACTGAATAGGCCGGGCAAAAGTCAGACTGTAGTCTGCCCAGCGCATGGACTTGGGAAAAACCAACTCATGAATGAGCGATTCCAGCAGTGCCGGTAACAGGACAGCGGTCTCCTGTCCCTGCACATCCTCAACGACCTGCACATATTCACCTTTCGGGGTGGTAACGATGCGTAACTGGTCCGGTTCAACACCATGGGAACGGGCAAAACCTTCCGC
The DNA here is from genome assembly GCA_012729435.1 of Desulfobulbus sp. Classification (GTDB taxonomy): domain Bacteria; phylum Desulfobacterota; class Desulfobulbia; order Desulfobulbales; family Desulfobulbaceae; genus Desulfobulbus. The sequence goes on along the minus strand of JAAYDD010000328.1, from coordinate 3,782 downwards.
AGCCCTGGTCCATTTTCCCTCTCCGTCAACCGCGGCCTTCCTGGAAGGACCAAGATGCTCAACAGAACGATCCGGTTGACGAGACTGCAAACCAACCACAGTGAGTGTCAATCTTCTGGGGGTACCGAATGTCTGGATGGTACTGAAGGAAAGCCCCAGGTCAGACAGTTTATCAGCTGCTGCAGAACCTAACGTGTCAAGGGCTGGCTGAATGTATCCCGCTGGAATTTCTTCTGTTCCGATTTCAAAAAGAAGTTCGCTCATTACAGTCTGTTTTTATAGGTTAATGGGGAGATAATGCGGGTAAAGAGAACCCTGCCGGTGAAGACATGCCGTTGCACCACATCTCTTCAACAGCATCAAACCGTGACAGCACCGGCTCCGGCCACTCATAGGAGGCAAATGTTGAATAACCGGTGGTTCTGTTTTTCACAACAACTTTATACCATTGAAACAAATCGGTTGACTGCAGCACCGTGCTCACGCGACGACACACCGACTCAACCGTACGGATTTGTGCGGCCGGAGACTCCACACCCTGGTCGATGAGGGCAATGAGATCCTCAATCCACAAAAAATGCTTCATTCGCACCGCGACCGTCACATTCCCCCAGACACCGGTCACAGCAGCCGTGTCCCCGTTGCATCCCTGGCAGGAAAGACGAACCGGGACTTCGACCTCCACAACAAGATCAAAATCCGAAGCCAGTGAGCCATGCAACCGGCAATCGTAGCGTTCCGCACCCGGACTCGCCGGAATCGACCCTGTGGTGCAAAAATAGGGGAAAGCCATTTCCAAATGTGCCTCTTCCGCCTCAAGCCGATTTTTCATCTCCTCAAGGATTGAGCGAAACATCTTCAGGTTGAACTTGCCGTGAAACCGGTTGAGAATCTCAATAAAACGGCTCATGTGCGTTCCCTTGAAACAGTGAGGCAGGTTTACGTACATGTTCATCCGCGCAAGTGTAGACTGGGTGGCACATGCCTTGTCGAGGACTATAATCGGGTAGGCAACGGACTTCACTCCGACCTTGCGGATATCAATCCGGCGTGAATCATGAAGGCTCTGGATATCTTTCATGAGGAGTAAAGGATCGGGGGAGAATGTATAAGAAACGGGCCTTCGGTGGCCGGCTGACCGATTATCAGGAGAGATACTTACGGACTGTTGCCTTCAGCTCATCCATATTGGCGGATTTAACAACATAGGCTTCTGAAGCCCAACTGCCGAAATCCTGTTTATACTCCTGATAGGCTGAGTTCAGGATAACCGGCATATCTGCTTTCATCTCCTTCATCTGCCGCAGTACTTCAATCCCGTTCATTCCCGGCATATTGATGTCCAGCACCACCAGGTCAGGTGAATTGGCACGAAATTTTTCCAGTGCCTCAATGCCGTTCATGGCAGAATCTACAATGTATCCCTCTTCTTCAAACTCTTCACGATAGAGCAGTTGGATACTTGCATCATCATCGACCAGCAGAATTCGTTTTTTTTCCATGGCAATCACTCACAGCTTAACCTCCCGGAGATACCGGCAGGTGTCCTCCGGCGGCATTGGATTAATGTAGAATCCGGTACCCCATTCAAAACCGGCAATGGACGTCAGCTTGGGAACAATTTCAAAATGCCAGTGATAGTAGTCAAGCGGGCCGGAACGCAGCGGCTGGGTGTGGAGGACGAAGTTATAGGGGGCATGAGGGATACAGGCGTCAAGTCTCCGTAAGGACTCTGAGAAAATATCTGCCAGAGCGACGAGTGAACTGTGTTCCTGTTCCACAAACGACGAACTGTGCCGTTTAGGCAGGATCCACATCTCAAAGGGTGAACGCGGGGCAAATGGAGTCAGGGTCACAAAGTACTCGTTTTCACAGACCAAACGAATATTCTGCTGGATCTCCTGACGGATGATATCACAAAAGATACATCTGTCCTTGTACTTGTAATAGGAAAGACTCCCCTCAAGTTCGGCAGTGACCATTCGCGGTAAAATAGGTAAGGCGACCAGCTGGGAATGCGAGTGTTCAAGCGACGCTCCAGCTGCCTTCCCGTAGTTTTTAAAGGCCACAACATAATTAAAGCGACTGTCTTTTGCCAGATCAAGAATCCGGTCACGAAATGCGAGAAAAGTCAGAAGCATATCCTGCGGCGGCAGATAGGTAAAACGATCATCATGGTTCGGTGTTTCGATGATCACCTCATGGGCACCGATACCGTTCATGCGATCGTAGAGACCTTCTCCCTGTTTGTCGAGATCACCTTCAATAATGAGGGCCGGATACTTGTTGGGAACCACCCGCAGTTTCCAGTTTGAAGAGTTCGGACCTCCCCACTGTCTTCCATAGACCAGAACTTCATCGGGGGTGGTTTTTTCATTTCCGGGACAGAGGGGACAAAAACCACCCTTGACCTTATATTCTTCAACCAGAAAGTCGGTGGGTCGTTTCCCCCGCTCCTCTGCAATAATGATCCAACGGCCGAGGATCGGATCCTTTCGTAATTCAGGCATAAATCCGCCTATCTTCCCTGTTCTTTTTCCTGCTTTTCCTGCCGGGACTTGCAATCAATACAGAACTTTGCTACCGGCCTCGCCTCTAAACGCTTCAGGGCAATCTCGCAACCGCAGCTCGCACAGATCCCGTAGGTTCCGTCTTCAATCCTCGCAAGGGCCTCCTCAATCTTGTCCATGAGCCTGAGTTCTCGTCCACGTATGCGCAACTCGAAATTACGGTCGGATTCGATACTGGCCCGATCCGTCGGATCGGGAATGTTTCCCACCTGGCTCGTCATCTCATTCAAGGTCTGTTCAACATCGGAGGTGATCTCGACCTTCATCGCTTCAAGCATCTCTTTAAAACGCAACAGATTTTGTTCATCCATAGGTACTCTCCAGCGAGGTGGTTCTCGTGTTCAGGCTCATAACGATACAGAGGTGGAAGACCTGACGAAATGTCCACTCTTGCCGCCGCTCTTGTGCAGTAAACGGATGTCAGTGATGACCATGGTTTTATCAACCGCCTTACACATGTCATATATGGTGAGTGCGGCGACTGAGACCGCTGTCAGTGCTTCCATTTCCACACCAGTCTTCCCGTTGACGGATACAGTCGCCTCAATCGCAACGGCGGTGTCGGATTCGTTAAATGAAAAGGCAATATCCACTCCGGTAATCGCAAGCGGATGGCAGAGGGGAATCAGTTGATCAACCTTTTTGGCTGCCATTATACCGGCAATGCGGGCCACTCCCAAAACATCGCCTTTTTTGGCCGTGCCTTCCCGAATCATGTCATAGACCTGCCGTGACATGACGACAGTCCCTGCCGCAGTGGCCCGCCGAATGGTTTCCGGCTTGTCGCCCACATTCACCATACGAGCGTTACCATGGACGTCAAAATGGGTCAACTGTTCAGGCATTCGCCACCTTTTCCTGATCAACTTTCTTTTTCTTCTGCTTGGCGGCATGGCCATGGAAAAGACGTGAAAAAAAGCCGTCTCCTTCGTGTTCTTTGCTCAGCTCCTCAAACTCGCGAAGAAGTTCTTTTTGTTCCTTGGTCAGTTTGGTCGGTGTCTTGACCTGTATCTCCACCACCATATCGCCTTTACCGCCGCCACGCAAACTGGTGACTCCGTCGCCGCGCAGGGTAAACCGGGCCCCGGACTGTGTTCCGGCCGGAATCTTCAGGATCGTACTGCCATGAATTGTAGGAATTTCCGCCTCATAACCCAATGCAGCCTGTACCATGGAGATCGGAAAACGAAGGTAGATCGTCTGTCCGTCCCG
>JAAYDD010000327.1 GCA_012729435.1 Desulfobulbus sp. | reverse complement strand
TCTTGTCAGGAAACTGGATATTCCAAGGAGAATGGTCTACCTGGAGGCTCTGATCATGGAGGTAAAGGTGACCAAGGACTTTGCCATCGGTGTGCAATGGGCTGACGGCAGAGGTTCAGTTGTCGGCGGCTTCAGCGGTAAGCCCGGATTTTCCGCCTACGATAATCTCACGAGTATGACAACTGACCCGGGGCAGCTGCCGGCCGGGTTTACCCTCGGTGTCCTTGAGAAGGGGATCAGAATCGGAGATGTGACCTTTCCGAATTTAGGCGCTGTGGTCAATGCGTATAAAAGTGACGATGATGTCAATGTCATTGCCACACCGCAGATTCTCACCACGGACAATAAGAAGGCGACGATCAAGGTGGGGGAGAATGTGCCCTACATCACCAGCAAGAATACAACTTCAGGTACTCAGCAGGATTATACCAACTATGAGTACAAGGATGTGGCCACGAGTCTGACCATCACTCCTCAGGTCAACCGGGCGGAAATCGTTCGTCTGGAAATCGGTGTTGAAGTGATTAAGCTTAAAGCGGGCAGTGCGACCGGTACGCCGACCACCTTTACCCGGACTGCGGACACAACCGTTGTGGTGCATAATGAACAGACTGTGGTGATCGGCGGAATGATAGGTGAGGACACAACACAGGGTGAGTACAAGGTGCCTTTGCTCGGAGACATCCCGGTTTTGGGTTGGATGTTCAAGTCAAAGGGGACAACCAATGAAAAGACGAACCTCTATATCTTCATAACTCCACGTATAGTTGAAAATCCGGCAGAGCTTGCCGAATTGTTTCATAAAAAAAGAGAGGCCATGGAAAAAGTGCATCGGGTCGCGGGAGATGCGGCTGATCAGTTCTTGCGACCGGCAGGTGTTAACCCGGCTCACAGTGTGGCCCTGTCGGATATAGGTTTTACCAAGATGCAGCAAAAGGATCTGGTTCGCGCCAGACAGTACTTCAATCAGGCATTGAAGAATGACCCTGACAATGCGGCGGCTCTCGTCAACCTTGCCACGTTGAACGAGATGGAAGGAAAGAAGGATGAGGCTGTTTCACTGTACAGACAGGTGCTCGAGTTACCGCCTCCGGAAAGTGACGGAGACAGCACAATCGCAGCTGAAGATCCCTATAAAACCCTGGCGAGATCCGGATTAGAACGTCTGCAGTAGCATACGGGGAAAGAGGAGTAAACCGGGATGAGGAACGCTTTTTAAGATACGGGGACGTCCCGGTGTGTTGGTGAGGTGAGTATGCGGCAGCTAGGTGAGATCCTTCAGCAAAGTTTCGGAGTTTCAGCAGAGAGTATAGAACATGCCTTAGCTGTACAGCGTGAGAAGGGTGGACGGATCGGTGAGATTCTGGTGCAGCAGCGTGCTATTTCGGAAAACGATCTGTTACAGGTGCGCAGCGTGCAGTGCGGTCTGGAGGTCATGTATACTCTGCCTCAGGATTTCGAGCCTTTTTTTGTACCACGGATTCCCATCGGTTTTTTAAAGAAGTTTAAGATGGTTCCTGTCGCAACACGCTCGGACTCCTATATTGCAGTGGCGGAACCGTTTTATTTTCAGCAGCTTGACGACCTGCAGCGCTTACTTGACTGGAAAGGGATCAAGGTGGTGCTTGCACCGCAAAACGAGATTTTTGTCGCGATCAATTCAGCCTATGACATGACCCGCCAGGATGTTGCGGATCAGGTCATGCAGGACATGGATGAGGAGAATCCCGAGAGCATTCTCTCGGAAATAGAGGAGACTTCGGATCTGCTGGATGATACCAGTGATGCGCCGGTTATCAAACTCGTCAATCTCGTCCTCTCACAGGCCGTCCGTGACAATGCCAGTGATATACATATCGAATCCTATAAGGATCGGGTCAAGATCCGTAAAAGGGTCGACGGTATTCTCTACGACATGTACTCACCTCCCCGGCATGTGCAGGCCAAACTGATTTCACGCGTCAAAATCATGGCCAAGATGGATATCGCGGAAAAACGGCTGCCCCAGGACGGGCGGATTGAAATCCGGATTGCTGACAAAAACGTTGATATCCGTGTTTCCACGTTACCCACTTCATTTGGAGAGCGGGTTGTCATGCGCCTGCTTGATAAGTCAACATCGCTTGTCCCTATGGAGGAACTCGGTCTTTCCGAAGAGGACCTGGAGAATTTTCTCAAAATGATCAGGGCGCCGCACGGCATCATCCTCGTGACCGGGCCTACCGGTAGCGGAAAAACGACAACCCTTTATTCTGCTCTAAATATCCTGAATAAACCCGATATCAACATTATTACAGTTGAAGATCCGATTGAGTACCAGATGCAGGGGATCAGCCAGGTACAGGTAAACCCGAAAATTGGTCTGAGCTTTGCCAACGGACTGCGGACTATTGTCCGTCAGGATCCGGATGTTATTCTGGTTGGAGAAATCCGTGACCTGGAAACTGCTGAAATTGCAATTCAGTCGGCTCTGACCGGACATCTGGTCTTTTCTACCCTGCATACCAATGACGCGGCCAGCGCTATCACCCGTTTGATCGATATGGGGGTTGAACCATTTCTGGTCTCTTCGGCGGTCAATGCTATCATGGCCCAGCGTCTGGTGCGTAAAATCTGCCCTCACTGCAAGGAAGGCTATGTACCGCCGGATTCTTTTCTGGAACGGGTAGGACTTTCTCCCATCAGATTTGCCGGCAGAGAGCTGTATAGAGGGGTTGGCTGTGCACAGTGTTTACAAACCGGGTACAAGGGAAGGATCGGTATTTTTGAGCTGATGCGGCTTACTCCAGCGCTGAAAAATCTGATCCTGACCACTTCAGATGCCGGTCAGATCAAGAAGCAGGCCCTCGCGTCCGTGGAATCAGGTACGAGAACCCTGCGACAGGACGGGCTGCGTAAGGTTTTACAGGGGCTGACAACTCTGGAGGAGGTGTTCCGGGTTACCTGATAAGCTGGTTCATCTCAAAAATGGGCAGGAGTATGGAGATCACGATAAAACTGACCACAATGCCCATGGAAAGAATCATGATCGGCTCGATCATTGATGTCAGGCCCAGAATTTTGGCTTCCACTTCTTTTTCGTAACTGTCTGCCGCTTTGGCGAGCATCTTGTCGAGTGTTCCACTTTGTTCTCCCACTGCCATCATCTGTATCAGCATGGGCGGGATCCAGGCATTGCCCGCAAACGAATGTGAGAGACTCCCGCCTTTTTCCAGCGCTTCACAGGCATCGTTGATCAGTTCAGCCAAAAGAACATTGTCGACAATGTTCTTTACAATTTGGAGGGAGGCAATGAGAGAGACACCGGACTGGAGCAGGCTGGAAAGGGTGCGACTGAAGCGGGCGGATGCGGTTTTGATGCTGAGATCGCGGATGCCGGGCGCTGACAGTTTCAACAGATCCCAACGCCGTCTTCCACCGGTTGTATTAATGTACCAGCGGAATGCCGCCAGTCCGCCGACTGTCAGTGCGAACACAGCCCACCAGTACTGTCGCAGCATGCTGCTCGTCGCAATGAGAAGTATGGTCGGCAGCGGCAGAGCCTGCTGAGAGCCTTCAAAAACCGCAGTGATGTTCGGCACAATGAAGGTGATCAGCAGAAAGAGGACGGCTATGCCGACAACGGCCATAAAGATAGGATAGAGGAGAGCAGCCTTGATGCGGGAACGGATGGCATGCTGGTTTTCACCAAACTCAGCTAGCCGTTCCAGGACTACGTCAAGTGATCCGGATGCTTCACCGGCACGAACCATATTGACGTACATTTTAGAAAAAAGACGGGGGTGATCGTTAAGTGCAGTGGCCAGGGAGTTACCCTCGTTGACAGCATCCTTGATCTGGGCAAGGACTGTTTTCAGGGCGTGATTGCTGGTCTGCTCAATCAGGCCGTTGAAAGCCGGTACAAGTGGAATCCCGGCACCAAGCAGTGTGGCCAGCTGCCGGGTGGCAATGTGGATCTCCTGCTGTTTGACAGGATGACCAAGATGCAGCCGCTTTGACAAGAATGGAACGCCGGACTTATCTGTTTTTACGGAGGTCTCCTGCAGATGAACCGGATATTGACCTTGACTTCGAATCTTCTGTCTGGCAGCGGTCAGGGAGTCAGCATCTACAATTCCTTTAATTTTTTTACCGGCACTTGTAAGAGCGGTGAATTCATACACAGGCATTGACGGCGATTACCTTAACAGTCTGAGAGAAGAGAGGTATCCCTTGCGCGGGGAGCGTGTTGTGCTAAAATGGCAGCGCATTTCCCCTGAGAAAGAAAAAGCCTGGTCACTGGCCGGAGTTAGTCAATATGCCCGTCGGCCTGTCCATGCATGCACTGGGAAATACAGCTGATGCAGTTGTCAGCGGTCTGCCCCTGTTGACAGAAGGTGGCGAAACCAGCGATCAGGTCCTTGCCGCCGCGGGGACAGGCTTCTAAGAAGTTGATGAAGTCCACCATTCTCTTGATTATTTCCGGGGGTGCAGTGTGTTCGATTTTACAGGCACCTTCCTCTGCAAGGGCGACATCAATGGCGAGCACATCCGTAAAAAACTGTTTTAACGAGTTGTGACGATGGACGACATCTTCGGCGATCTGCCGGCCCTCTTCGGTCAAGGTGACGACCTCGTAAGGAGCATAGTTAATGAGCCCGCGCTTTGAGAGAGCGCGGAGGGCCTCGGTGACAGATGCGCCGCTGACAGATAGACGTGTCGCGATATCCTTGCCCCTGGCTACCTGTTTTTCAGCAATAATATGATAAATAGTCTCGATATAGTCTTCAAGGCTGGCGCTTAACTGTTGCTGTTCAGACATCTCTCGACTCCAGAATTTAAAATTTACCTGTATCTTCAACACGATACAATTTTGACTGGGTGTCGTCAAGGAGAATATCGCCAGATTGCGTGAACCTAGGACCTGCAAAAACCATGTTACATGAACTTCGAGTGACCAATCTTGCCCTGATCGATTCTCTTCATCTCGACCTTTCAGCTCTGGAGAATGGCCTCATCGTTCTGACTGGAGAAACGGGGGCTGGGAAATCCATTGTCCTCCAGGCGATCAATCTGCTGACCGGAGGGAGAGGAGCAGGCTCCTGGGTGCGAAACGACTGCATGCAGGCGGATATAGAGGCTGTTTTTTCTGTTCGCCCCGATCATCACGAATTGAATGAGTTGCTCGAACAGCATGCTCTTACAGACGGAGACATCTGCATTGTCCGGCGTGTCCTGACACATGGGGGGCGATCGCGTATCTTCATCAATGACCAGGCTGTTACCAGCCGTCTGACCGGCGATGTGACTGCAGCTTTGGTGAATATTGCCAGCCAGCATGATCATCAACAACTGCTGAACGTCCGGTATCATCTCGATTATCTGGATACTTTCGGTGAACTGCAGGAGGCGCGCCGGCATTTCAGTCAACTTTTTCTGCAGTGGCAACAGCTCTCCGCAGAATTGCAGCGGTTACGAAAACTGGAGACCGAGAAGGAGCAGCAGCGCGATTATTTGCGTTTTCAACTTGAAGAGATCCGAAAATTGAACCCGTCGGTAAACGAGGATGAAGAGCTGTTGCGAGAGCGGGATCGTCTGAAATCTGCCGATGCGCTGTTGCGGTTGATTGGCAATTCCCGGCAGCAGCTGGAAGAGATCAGCAGGGGAGTCCTGATCGAGATCCGGAAAGATGTCGAGCAGGCGGTTCAGCTCGACCAGAGCCTTCTTCCCGCAGCTGAACGCCTGGCTTCGGCCGGTTATGAACTGTCGGATGTGTGTGAGACGTTACGCGCTTATCTCCAATCACTGACGTTAGACCCTGGACAGCTGGATGCCATCAACGAACGATTGGCTCAAATAAAACAGCTGCAGCGGAAATTCGGGCCTACTTTGCAGGAAGTTGTGGACTTCGCTCAACGGGCGGAATCCGAACTGGCGCTGTTAGAGGATCTGGAGATGGGGATCGCCGCACTGGAACTTCAGGTCGAGAAGGTTTCTTCTGAAGTTATGAGTCAGGCTGCGGAATTGAGTGAAAAGAGGCGGAAGGCTGCTCTTCAGCTCGAACAGAGTCTGGCAGAAGAGCTGGCAGAACTGAGTTTTCCACAGGCGGTTTTCCGAGTGGCAGTGAACCCCTCAAGAGCACCGGGCCTGGAAGGTGTGTACAGCAGCGGTCAGGATCAGGTTGAATTTTTATTCTCCGCCAATCCCGGAGAACCCGTTAAACCACTGGCAAAGATAGTGAGCGGGGGCGAACTGTCGCGACTGATGCTGGCCATGAAGTGTCTTCTTGCGCGTCGTGATCAGGTCGATACGGTCATATTTGATGAGGTTGATGCCGGAATCGGCGGGCAGGCGGCCGAGGCCGTGGCCGGGAAAATCAGAGAACTGGCAGAGCATCATCAGGTGATATGCATCACCCATCTGCCCCAGATTGCTGCACGGGCGGATCTGCACTTCAAAGTAGAAAAACGGGTGGAAGAGGGGAGGACCAGGACGGTTATCAAATCGCTGACAGAAGAGGAACAGCTTGCAGAACTGGCAAGGATGCTGGGCGGAGATCACCCAACGGTTCAGACGCTGGCCTTTGCCGCGGATTTAATGAAGCGAAAAAAGAAGAGAAGATCAGTATGAAGGAATGTGTGGCCCTGGGCCTTTTTTCGGGCGGTTTGGATTCGATTCTGGCATGTCGCGTTATTGCTGCGCAGGGCATACGGGTTATCGGTCTTAAATTCGTAACCCCGTTTTTTGAAGAGGAACTGCTGATAAGACAGAAGGAGTATGAGGAGGAAGTCTACCGTCAGTACGGCCTGGAAGTAAAGCTCGTTGATATGAGCTCTGACTATCTGCAGCTGCTTGATAAACCGGTTTATGGGTATGGAAAACACTTTAACCCGTGTATTGACTGCAAGATCATGATGCTGTCCAAAGCCCGTGACCTGATGCCCCGGTATGGAGCTTCCTTTCTGATCAGTGGTGAGGTGGTCGGACAACGGCCCATGTCGCAGCGACGTGATGCGCTCCGTGTGATTGAACGTGATGCGGGGTGTGAAGGTTTACTGTTGCGACCGCTCAGTGCCGGATTGCTCCCGCCAACCCGACCTGAGCTCAAGGGTACAGTTGACCGGAAGCAGCTTTACGGATTTTCCGGGCGAGGGCGGAGGCAACAGCAACAACTCGCAGAACAACTCGGTATTATTGATTATCCCGCACCTGCAGGCGGCTGCATGCTGACAGATCCCAATCTGGCAATACGCTTTAAGCAGTACTACAAAGGCTTTTTCCCCTGTGGGAAAACACGAAGTGTTGAGGATATCCGTTTGTTAACCTTTGGCCGTCAGTTTAAGCCTGATGAGGATATCTGGTTTATTCTTGGTCGGGATGAACGTGAAAATAATCGATTGGCATCTTTGCGCGGTCCGGATGATTGGCTTGTGAATATGACCTCACGTCCCGGTCCCCTTGGTTTGGTCCGTCATGCACAGAAAACACTGGCACGTTCTGCAGCGAAAAAGGAGCTGATTTCCCGGTTGGCCGGGCTGGTTGTGCGCTTTGGGAAAAAAGGGAGGGACAGCCAGGAGCGGGCAGAAGTGGCCTTTGATAAAGGTGACGAGCAGGAACGAGGTTTTTTCGCACCTGTAACAGAGGAAGAAGTTAATCTATGGCGGGTTTAGATGCACTGATGACGAGCCGGCTTACCGGGGAGCAGGTCCTTGCCGTCTTGCCGTCGAAGGTGAAAAAAGCACTGTCAGCCTTAGAACAGCGGTTTGGAGGCCCTCTTTACCTGGCCGGAGGGGTGGTGCGCGATCTGTTACGCGAAAGGGTGCCGGTGGATATTGACCTGACGGTGCCTGTCGATGCGTCCATCTGGGCTGCACGCCTGAGTGAACTGATTGGCGGTACTTTTATATCGTTAAAACAGGAAGAAGATACAGCGCGAGTCGTCTATCATGACATTACTGTTGATTTTTCTGCATATCGCCAGGGTGCGGACACCATTGTTGAAGATTTAAGGCATCGGGATTTAACGATCAATGCCCTTGCAGTACGATTGGATACGCTTCTTGAGGCATCGCCGGGAGAGCTGTGTAATCCGGTTGAGATCCTTGACCCCTCTACCGGAATTGCTGATTTGGAACAAGGGGTGCTCCGTGTCGTGCAGAAGGAAAGCTTTGCCAGTGATCCCCTCCGGCTGCTGCGGGTCTTTCGTTTTGTCAGTACGTTGGGATATACGGTGGCTCACGAAACAATGCATTTGATCCGCCGGCAGTGTTCGTTGATAACAACAGTGGCTGCTGAACGCATTGCCCATGAGTTGGATCTGGTTCTGTCCGGTTTGAGAGCGTCCGCAACAGTGGAACTGATGGCAGAGTGCGGATTGCTCTGGCACATCATCCCGGAGCTCGCGGCAGGGATCGGTATGGTGCAGCCTGAAACTCATCATCTGGATGTCTGGGGACACAGCCTGGAAACACTTCGTCAGATGGAACGTGTTCTTGCGGAGCCGGACATCTTTTTCCCTGAGGCCGGTGGTGCCATGGCCGCGTATCTAAGAAGCCCTGGCCGTTGTTTGGCCCTCAAATGGGCAGCCTTGCTGCATGATCTTGGCAAACCTGCTACACGTGCGCTGCAAACCGGCAATGAAAACCGTATTACCTTCTATCGGCACGATCAGGTCGGCGCCCGGATGTTTGATGATTTCGCCCGACGTTTAAAATGGAGTAATGAGAAGAGGACACAGGTGGGGCGGCTGATTGCTGAACATATGCGGCCATTCCATCTCGCAAATCTTGCCCGGATCGGCAGGCTGACACTACGGGCTGCCATCCGCATGATCCGTAAAAATGAGGAGCTGCTTCCGGGACTGTTTGTTTTGGCTATGGCCGACAGTCTTGCCGGCCGCGGAGTACTGTGCATCAAGAGTATGGAGACAGAACTGGCGATGTTATATCAACATCTGGAGAAAATCAGACAGCTCCATGTCGCTCCAGCGAAGACAGTCCCGCCATTGCTGACCGGCAACGATCTCATCAGAGATCTGCATCTCAGCCCTGGTCCTTTATTTAAACTGATTTTGAATGCGGTTGAAGAGGCGCGGATGACAGGGGAAGTGTCTGATAGAACTGCCGCCCTCAGGTTTGCTAAAACCCTGATAGACGAAAGCGCCTGTCGGGATGGGAACAGAGGGTAACGCCGGTGCGTAAGGTACAGGACTATTATTTTAAGAAAGCCAAAAAAGAGAACTACCCTGCCCGGTCAATCTATAAACTTGAAGAGGCACAGCGCAAATACAGGTT
>JAAYDD010000326.1 GCA_012729435.1 Desulfobulbus sp. | reverse complement strand
CCCAATCCGGGCAAACGGATACCGGGCAAGTTTGTCTAAGATGGAGACGGTTGCCTCCGGATTGTATCCCAACTCCACACCGAGCTGAATGTCGATACGTCCTGCAAAGCGCTCCTGCAGGCGTGTCCCTTCCTGGAAATAGTAGCTGAACTCTTTGTCGCCAAGCCAGCTCGGCGGATGGTAGTCTATTCCGGTTTCAAGATGTTCGAGAAAGACAAGGCGTGTCAAGCCCTTCTGCACCGCCTGTTCAACATACTCCTCCATTTCACCGATGGCATGATTACACAAGCGGGTGTGAACATGACCGTCTTCACGGATGTTGATCAGTGGTGACTCTTGATGATCGGGTGTGCGGATCATGGGTGGTCATCAGGCATTGCCACGGGGGAAAAAATGGATAACGCCATCGATATCCGAAGTGTCACAGATGTCGCCCGGACCCATGTCGATATCGATAAAGTCCTCTATCCCGTTCATTTCGAGGGAAAAGATCGGGCCGTCCGGCAGGTGATAGATGAGGGTATTGACCTTGCTCAAGTCAATTGGATTGGAAAAAAGCTTTCTCATGGAGTTCTCTTTACAGTTAAGGTAAAAATCAGTTTCTATACTTAGCCGGTTTGTTGAGGAAAAGATACAACATTTATGTTGCTCTGTCAGATTTCCCCATATTCGTCATCTGTCTTTTTGTCTATGAAAACTGGTTCCTCTGTCGTCAGCCTCTTTTGAAATGCAGGATAAATCATTTCGTCCTGTCTTAAGGTTTGACAGCGGCAGGACGCATGGTAAAGTGGTCTTTTTCCGCCTTCATTTTATGAAGTGATGTTTATTTTTCAACACCGCATGAGGTAGTGCATGGCGACCGATAAATACATTGATAACGATTTGGATTTTATCAAGTCCACAGACAAGAACCCATCCAATATTCTTCCGGAAAAGCTCACCCTTGATTCACACCTGCAGTTCGAGTGTCATCCTGGCGTCAGCTGTTTTACCGCCTGTTGTCATAACATCAAAATTATTCTCACTCCGTACGACATCCTGGTGCTCCGAAAACGTTTGGGTTTACCGGCACATGAGTTCATCTCCATGTATACAGAGCCGACCTATCTGGAGAAAACAGATATGCCCGGAGTGCAGATCAAGCTGATTGGTGAGAAAAACGGTTGTCCCTTTGTGACGCCTGAGGGGTGCACTGTCTATTCGGATCGACCATCTGCCTGCAGGTACTATCCTGTTGGCATGGCCGATTTTCATGAAGGCGGGACGAACGATGCTCAGGAGGAGAAGTTTTTCTTTCTGGTGAAGGAGCCCCACTGTAAAGGCCATGAAGAGCCGAAACACTGGACCATCGGTGAGTGGCGTGCCGATCAGGGAGTGGATGTACGGGATGAAATGAACAAGGAGTGGTTGCGGCTGGTCATGCGCCGTAAATCCTTTGGTCTGCAGGCAACCCTGAGCGAGGCTGCCAAGCGGATGTTTTTCATGGCGTCCACGGATCTTGACGCCTTTCGGTCTTTTATTTTTGAGAGTTCTTTTCTTGATACCTATGAAGTGGATAATGCCACTTTGGCGAAAATCAAAGAAGACGATGTGGAGCTCATGTTGTTTTCATTTAAGTATCTGGCCAATACCCTGTTCGGTGCGCCCGGGCTGAATATCAGGGAAGAGAAGATCAAAGCCAAGATTGAGGAGATCAAGAAGCGGCAGGATGAGGCTGTGATCGCAGCTGAGCGGGAATATGAAGAGCTCAAAGCGGAACGTGATCGTATGCTTAAGGAAAGGGAGGCAAGGCAAAACAGATCGTGAAGCATTGATGAGATTGTACTTCTGACTGCCCGGAGAGGCCGAAGTCTGTCTCTCTGTCTGTTCAGCGGTTGTTGAAAGAAAGGCAAAACGCCCTGTCGGAAATCCGGCAGGGCGTTTTATTTTTTCAGGAAGGATGTTCGAAGACGGCCGGTTTATTCGCTTT
>JAAYDD010000325.1 GCA_012729435.1 Desulfobulbus sp. | reverse complement strand
CTGATTTTTCGTAGAAAACCAGTAGCCAGGCAAACAGTTCCTATTGCCAATAAGGTGACGGCCGGACGTCTCAAAAGCACAACTGTGTTGTTTTAATCAACAGCACGCCTGTCGCAGGACACGAGCAAAACCCGACCGGATGGCGGATCAAAGATCAAAAAGATGAGGAGATGGAAGCTGACACAAGACTGCTGTCGCAAGGCTTCAAGCTGCTCCGGACGTTTCTCTGAGGTGGACCGGGCGGCCCGACCTCATATCTCTGTACGTCGAGGGTCTTGTTTCAGACAGTTGCAAAAGACTGACGCCTGCCGGAAATATGTAAAAATCCGGAAGGAACTCCAGCAACTTGAGCGGGCATGGCAGCATCCTGCCCGCCCAAGGAGGTCTGGAGACACTGAACTGATTGAACAATCAAAAAACCTGTACCATCATGAGCACTTTGAATACCCGCAATCCCGGCATACCTCACACCCTTCCTCAAAAAGCAGCTTGCCCCGACACTCCGGACAGACCGAGGCAAACCCGTGTTGCGTGGCAGCCATGAAGGATTTAAGCAGCTTGCCAAGCTGAGCCGGGAGATCAAGCAGGTGTCCGGAAGAACGATCAAGCTGCTTGATGATTTCATCCATGGGAATCTGGTAACGCAGAGCCAGCGAAACCAGCCGGCAGGTTGTGGTCCACATCGTTGATTTATCCTTGAGATCCACCCGGTTATCAAAGGGAAACTTGGCAAAGACTTCCATGGGCTTCTCATCCTCATCAAAACAGACAATGAGATAAATCGTTTCCTGGTTGATGTCTTTAAGGCGATAGCGCTTGGCACTGAGCACATCGGGCAAGGTGGCCTTGCGCACAAGACCCTGCGTGGAGGTGACCGCAGTCTTGTCGCCGCCGGCAACGGTGTTCAGCACCTGGTGGTCACGGGAACCGTCACGGTACACCGTTAAGCCCTTGCAGCCCAGCTCGAAGCCAAGCATATAGGCGGCCCGGACATCATCTTGTGTTGCTGAAGCCGGCAGATTAATGGTTTTCGATATCGATGAGTCAACACCGTTCTGCTGCAGAATACCCTGCATCCGGATATGATTTTCCGGACTGATGTCCTGAGCAGTACGAAAGATCTCCTGCCAGCGCTCAGGTATCTCAGAGTGACCGATAACCGTACCGCTGGTTGCCACCTTTTCCATCAGCCCCGAAGAGTAAAACCCCTCAGCCCGGGCAACCTGCTCAAACAGCTTGTTGACCATCAGGAGCCGGTCTCCGTCCATGACATTCTTGATCATGACAATTGAGAAGTAGGGTTCGCACCCGGACGCACAATCAGCAATCATCGAGACCGTACCTGTCGGCTGAATCGATGTCAGGGCTGCATTGCGCCGGGCGGGATACCTGTTAACCGCCGGATCATAGGCCGGAAACGGCCCCTTCAGGGCAGCCAGTTCGATTGAGGCGGTCTCTGCTTCCTGACGGATAAAAGACATCACCTGGGCGGCCGCTGCACGCCCGTCTTCACTCCCATAAGGCAGTTCAAGCTGGATGAGCATATCATGCAACCCCATGATGCCTAGCCCCACCTTGCGGGTTTTTTGCGTCATCTCCGCAATTTCCGGAATAGGAAAACGGTTGCAGTCAATAACGTTGTCAAGAAAACGGACCGCCAGACGGGTTGTGGCTCCCAACCGCTCCCAGTCTACCTCATGGTTTCTGACATACTGCGCCAGGTTGATGGAGCCCAGGTTGCACGATTCGTACGGCAAAAGCCATTGCTCGCCACAGGGGTTGGTGGCTTCAAATTCCCCGAGCTGGGGAGTCATGTTGTCGCGGTTGGCCGCATCAATAAAGAGCACGCCGGGCTCACCGTTGTGCCAGGCCAGATCAACAATCCTGTCAAACACCTCACGGGCGCGCAGAGTTTCAGTCACCTTGTTCGTGGAAGGATCAATCAGGTCGTAGGTCAGATCTTCCTTGACCGCATGCATGAACTGATCCGTAACGGCCACACTGAAGTTGAAGTTGGTGTAACGGGTCTGATCCTGCTTGGCGACGATAAACTCCATGATATCAGGATGATCGACCCGAAGTACTCCCATGTTGGCGCCACGCCGCTTTCCTCCCTGCTTGATGGTTTCCGTGGCCGCATCAAAGACGGCGGCAAAGCTCAGCGGTCCGGAGGCGACCCCCTGTGTGGAACGGACAGCAGAATTTTTCGGACGCAGACGGGAAAAAGAATATCCGGTACCTCCGCCGGTTTTATGAACCAGAGCGCCATGGCGGATTGAGGTGAAAATACCATCCATCGAATCATCCACCGGCAGCACAAAACAGGCGGACAGCTGGCCAAGATCAGTGCCCGCGTTCATCAGACACGGTGAATTGGGCAGAAAATCAAGGTGGTAGATCATGGAGAAAAAACGGCCTGCCAGCTCTTCATAATCCGGCTGGTCGCTGTCAACCCGGGCCACGGCATTGGCGACGCGATGACAGAGGGTTTCCCAGTTTTCAAGAGGCTTACCCGTCACATCCTTAAGATAATATCGTCGTTCCAGTACAGTTTCTGCGGTATCTGTCAACTGTTGTCTAGGTATGCTTTTCGTCATTGCAGCCTCTTCCTGTGCATTCATCTTGTCTGTTCTTCTCCCCTGCCCACGGCGGATCAACCAAGTTTGACAGTCGCTCCTGCCCACGTATACAATCCATGAGGAAAGCTCTGTTTCTCATGCAACAACGGGCCTGAAAACGCTGGCTGCCACCTCCGAAGCGAAGGCACAATATCACAACATATAGCGCTCATCAATAATAAAGAGCACCATATGAAGTGTTTTTATAAAATCACACATTTTCAAAGAGTTCGCCTCCAAACCCGGAAAAATATTAAAAAACAGTGTACGTTTTTCCGGAGGCCCCGTTGAACGCCGAGCCGGATTCAGACAGGCAAAAACGCCGGGAAGAGGTTTCTTTTGACACGATGCCTCTGCTTCTTGCTGCTTGCGGATTCGCGGTGTGATCAGTATATTGCCATTTTCTTTTGCAGGCAGTCGGCGGTACCGGCCCGCCGAATTTCCGGCCCTGCCTGCAGCAGCCAGAACCATTACCTGTCAGAGGATAGTATCTGCCCATGTTGAAATCATTTCTATTCTGCATCGCCCTCCTGCTGCCGTTCACCTCCCTGGCACAGGATCTCAACAAAACCAACACTGACGGCGACCTATACTGGTCGGTTCAGACATCCTGGCCGATTCCGGTAAAATCCCGCGCCATCCTGCAGTCTCTGGACAACAAGAAGGTGTTTATTCTCGGAACAAATGCCAAAGTGTACATCTTCACCGCAGACGGCAGACGACTTGGGGTCATTCCTGTTGATCCGAACGTCAGCGCCATTGACATCGCCCCGCGTGGTGAAATGCTCTATCTGGTGAATAACAAAACGAACACCTACACCGCCATTGACATCAGCTTCAAACAGAACATCGATATTACCGGTGCTCCGATACGCGGTAAAGTTGACGCACCGGTCACGCTGGTCGTCTTTTCAGACTTTGAATGTCCCTGGTGCGGTAAACTCGAACCGGTTCTGGCAGAGCTGCTTGCACAAAATCCGGATAACCTGCGCATCGTGTTCAAACACCTTCCCCTGCCCATGCACCCGCAGGCAGAAACAGCGGCACTGGCAGCAATTGCCGCGCAGAAGCAAGGCAAGTTCTGGGAGATGCATGACGCCCTCTTCCAGAATACCACCTGGACCCCGAACACTGTCAACGAAACCGCCCTGCAGATCGGTCTCAATATGGAACAGTACCGGACAGCCATGAGCAGCCCGCAGACATTCGAACAACTTGCCAAAGATAAGAGTGATGCCCAGGCAGCCGAGGTGACCGCCACCCCCTCGCTGTTCATAAACGGTCGTCCGGTGCGAGATCGTTCTCTGCCGAACCTGCAAAAGATGGTTACCGAGGCACTGGAAGCCAGTGAGACCAAATAAGACAAAACACTCCACGGTCCTCAATGCAGTGATTTCACAGGACCTTGAATTTGCGGACAATCAGATAGTTCAACAGCTCTTCGGGGATCTCAACCGTAACCTGCTCATTGTTGAACAGGCCACCGGTGTTACGATAAACGCACGGGGAAACGGTGTGAAAATCACCGGACCGACTCATGCGGTGGAACTGGCGGCCTCCACCCTGGAGCAGATGTACGGTCTTCTCCTTAAAGGGTATCCTGTCTTCAGTCAGGATGTTGCCTTTGGCGTCAAGATTCTTGAATCTTCGCCCCATATCAGGCTGGAAGAGATCTTTCTTGACAAGGTGTGCATTACCGCCCGGAAACGGGTTATTTCGCCGAAGTCTGTCAACCAGAAACTCTACATTGAGGCAATCCGCAACAACGACATCGTCTTCGGTATCGGCCCGGCCGGAACCGGTAAGACCTATCTGGCCGTGGCCATGGCTGTATCAGCGCTGCTCAAGGAACAGGTGGCAAAGATTATCCTGACACGGCCCGCTGTAGAGGCCGGAGAAAAACTGGGATTCCTTCCCGGGGACATGGCACAGAAAGTTGACCCCTACCTCCGACCGCTCACCGATGCCATCAACGACATGATGGGCCAGGATCGTTCACAGGAACTGATTGAACGCGGCATGATCGAGGTTGCACCTCTGGCCTTCATGCGCGGTCGTACCCTGAACAACGCCTTTATCATTCTTGACGAGGCCCAGAACACGACCCGGGAACAGATGAAGATGTTTCTCACCCGCATCGGTTTTGACTCACAAGCCGTCATTACCGGAGACATCACTCAGATTGACCTGCCGGGATCGCAACAGTCCGGACTGATCCAGGCTGAAAAGATCCTCACAAATATCAAGGGGATCGCCTTCCGGCACTTCTCCAAGGCCGATGTTGTTCGCCACCCGCTGGTCCAGGAGATCATCCAGGCCTACGAACAGCAGACACGCCCTCATCAGCCCCGTCCCGGCAAAGAGGACTGAACATGCCGGTTCACTGCCGATACTCCCGAAGCATCAGGTCGCACCGTCTCAACCGCCGCCTGCTCCAGCAGCGCTGCGACACCCTGCTTCGCCTCCTTGAACGCCGCACCGCCACAGTCAGCGTTGTTTTCATCGGCGATGACGAGATGGCGAGCTACAACAAGCAGTACCGAAACAAACAGGGCCCGACCAACGTCCTCTCCTTTCCGGTGATTGCTGACACCACCAACGGCTTTCCACACCCGGAAAACGAACTGGGCGATATTCTCATCTCGGTCGATACCGCCCGTCGCGAGTCCATGGAGCAAAAGTGCGGCCTTCACCATCGTCTGACTGACCTGATTATTCACGGCATGCTTCACCTCATCGGTTACGACCATGAACGTTCGGAGAGTGAAGCAGAGCTCATGTGGAATTACGAAAGACAACTCTTCCAGCAAATTCAAACAACAAGGAGTTCTTCCATGCCTTTTCTCGCCATCAACGTCGATCATGTGGCCACCATCCGTCAGGCACGCGGCGGAGTCGAACCGGATCCGGTACTGGCAGCCTCGCTCTGTGAACTTGCGGGTGCGGACGGTATCGTTGTTCACCTGCGGGAAGACCGGCGGCACATTCAGGATCGGGATGTACGGCTCCTGCGGCAGACCGTCAAAACCCGTCTGAACCTGGAGATGGCCAATGTACCGGAGATCATCGATCTGGCGCTGGAGGTGAAGCCGGATATGATCACCCTGGTACCGGAAAAACGCGAAGAACTGACAACAGAAGGCGGCCTCGATGTGCTGGCCAACGCCAAAGACATCAGCAGGACCATCGCCCGTATGCAGGAAGCCGGAATTCCGGTATCGATCTTCATAGACCCGGATGCAACACAGGTGCAGGCGGCTCTTGATGCCGGTGCCACCTATGTTGAACTCCATACCGGGAATTACTGCGACGCCCGCACCCCGGAGGAACAGGAGCAGCAGTACACTCTTATTGAACAGGTCGCGGAACTCGCCTACGAATCAGGGCTGAAGGTCAATGCCGGTCACGGTCTTGACTACCGCAACGTTCATCCCATTGCGGCCCTGCCCTTCATCGACGAGCTGAGCATCGGTCACGCTGTCATCAGCCGGGCGGTACTCGTTGGCATGGAGAATGCGGTGCGGGAGATGCTGACCATTGTCCGTTCGATGTGACCGGTAAATGCAGCCTAAGCTGTTGTAAATGCAGTGCCTTGAAGTAAATGCCGTTTGACAAAGTGTAATGGGGAGAGTATAAAAACGCCACTTGCCCGGATGGCGGAACCTGGTAGACGCAAGGGACTTAAAATCCCTCGGCCTTTGGCTGTACGAGTTCGATTCTCGTTCCGGGCACCAGAATAAAAATCCAGTGCAGGTTGCCGGAACCTTTTAACCCCGTAAATTTTAAGAATTTACGGGGTTTTTTCGTACCATGGTCTGTTCCTTTCCGCTTGAGCCTGCTGGTATCCGGATTAAAAAGCAGATGCATATCAGCCGCAGCCTGCAACCGGTTTTCTGAACACCCGGTTCCGGAGACAGCAGCCTCGGCACACAACAGCGGTCCACCAGCAAAATCGCCTGCTCCCTCGGATATGCAGGTCAGTCTGTTCAGATCAATCCGGTCAAATACGGTCACAAAGCAAAACATAGGTCAGGCTGCATGCCGGGTGTCTTGCCCGTGTCCTGCAGGCTGTTTAGACCACCTTCCGCCCCATTGACCATACCATCATTCCGCGACAGCCGTTCCGATTGTCCAAGAATCGGCCGTCCTGCAGGCGCGCATCGACATACTCGGCAATCCTGGCCTGGACTGACCTGGTCATGGGAGTAAAATCTTCAAAAAAGGTCGTAAACTCCTCAATCGCTTTATCTCTGCTCCAGGAAATCTTCCGGTTCCAGTATTCAAAACGGAGCTCCGGGCGGTAACCAAGGGCGTAGATCATATTGAACGGGTAGATGATGTCCGTACCGCGACCGGTCATCTCTTCATCAAAGATGCTACGCCAGACATCGCCATACCACTGGTGCCAGCTGTGACCGGCAAAAGCCGCCAAAAAACAGAAACCGGTTTCCGGCTTGCAGGCATCCAGCATCTTGTAGAGCATCTCCGGGCCATCAACTCCCGGGGTCATTGAGGCAAAAACCAGGTCGAAACGACCGCGCCATCCCAGGGCATCAAGATCCACTTCCTGCCAGGTTGCCTGATGGGGAGTGATGTTTTCGATCCCGGCCTCTCTGACACGGCTGCTGAGAATTTCCAGCATGGCACCGGCAGGTTCCAGAGCAACAAGCCGGCTGCATCTGGCCGCCATCGGTACTGCCCAGTTGCCCGGACCGGAGCCGATATCCAGGACTTCCATGCCGGCTGAAAGGGCATCATTTTCCCCGAGCCATGCAATGATGTCTTGCCGATGATCACGACTTTGGCACTCACTGGTACGTTCGGCAAAATCAGCAGCCATCCTGTTCCAGCGGGCAACAGGATCTCTTCCCTGCAAACGGCGCTTGCGCCAGGGTGAATGACGGGTAGCCTCCTGCCAGCAGGCAGCAAAGAAATCAGCGGTATTTTCAGACATCTGAGAACATCAACTAAACCGGGTTTGAAATACTAAAGGTGTGTTTCAGGAATTCCGGTCACTGTGTCTGCCGACCGGGCACAGCAGCGGTACGCACAAGCACGCGGCCTCTCCAATGCTGTCGCCCGGCCGGTTCATCTCATTTGATCACAAAAAAATATAATCGTGATAAAAGTTCACGGAGTATCTGCCAATAACCGTGCAGTCTGCGTCAGTTCTGATAGCAGCCGGTTAAAGGGTCGAAAACAGAGTAATACAAGGAAAACGGCAACCTGCAGATGGCTTAAGAAAAGACGAACATCTGATACCACATTCCATGAGTCCCTGTTCCGGACACGAAGTTCTGTTCCGTCCGGAACAAACATTTGTATTATTTATAAATATTTCATAAGATCAAGTTTCAATTCTTTTTCATACACCAAAGTTTAAGTACCAAGGCGTACTTTACCATGCGTTATGAGCGCTGTATTTTCTGACAAAATTCCAGTTATCGATCTTTTTGCCGGACCAGGCGGTTTGGCAGAAGGATTTTTCGCATACAGAGCCAGGGGGAAGCGAATTTTTAAGATAGTACTTTCAATCGAAAAAGATCGCTACGCCCATAGCACGCTGGAACTGAGAAGCTTCTTCAGGCAGTTTCAGGAAGAAAAGATACCTGAAGAATATTACGCCTACCTGCGTAAAGAGATCAGCAGAGATATGCTGTTTGCAAGATATCCTGTCGAGGCGGAAGCTGCAAAGAAAGAAGCCTGGCATGCGGAACTTGGTTCAGATGATCTGCCTGCGGATGAAGTAAGTGAAAGGATCAGAAACGTCCTGGGAGACGCAAAGGAGTGGGTTCTGATAGGCGGCCCTCCCTGTCAGGCATATTCAACTGTCGGACGATCGAGAAATAAAGGGATAGAAGGATATATTCCGGAAAAGGATAAAAGGC
The DNA here is from genome assembly GCA_012729435.1 of Desulfobulbus sp. Taxonomy (GTDB): domain Bacteria; phylum Desulfobacterota; class Desulfobulbia; order Desulfobulbales; family Desulfobulbaceae; genus Desulfobulbus. The sequence goes on along the minus strand of JAAYDD010000325.1, from coordinate 308 downwards.
ATTTTCTCTACCGTGAATATCTTCAGACGATAGCCAGCCACTGGCCATCTGTTTTTGTCATGGAAAATGTGAAAGGACTCCTTTCTGCCAAAATAAATGGAAGCAGCATTTTCAACCATATTCTCAGGGACCTCCACGATCCTTTGGCTGCTCTGAGAGATACACGGTCTGTTCCGACGACTGGTTATAAATATAAAATCTATTCTTTAGGAACTCCTGTCAGCTACCCTTTCGACGGCAGCAAGTCCGGTTTCTCTCCGGCTGATTTCCTTGTTATGAGCGAAAATTACGGTATCCCTCAAGCTCGT
>JAAYDD010000324.1 GCA_012729435.1 Desulfobulbus sp. | reverse complement strand
CGGTACTGCAATTCTGGCACAGAGTATCCAAAAAACTCTTTCAATTGTCTGGAGATTGCTCTGAATTCCGGGCTAGACATGAGCAACTTTCTGAAAAATAGTGCAAACGGCCGGCCGACAGCCTGACACTTCCCGGGAAATACGAGCGAATTTCAGTCTGGCATGGCCACCGGGGTATCCGGGAGAACCGAATAATAACGAAGCCCGGTACAGGCACGACAGATGATCCGGCCATCCTGTTCCTGCTCCCGGCAGTCCTGCACCCAGTCACCACACTGGCTGCACTGTACCCGGCGGATAGGGCGCCCCGGCATATCACTGGCCGGGATCTGTACACTGACCTCCTGAAAACTGAACAGTTCATGCAACGGCATGATTCTGTAAGCCTCCAATTGGCGACGATACCTGTCTTCAATTTCAGGACAGTATTCTGCTGACAGATCTCGCGCCTCCTCACGGGCAACGACACGGACCGCGCGTCCGGTTTCAAGATGAACAAATGTGGCCGCCATAATACCGAAATCAAACCAGCGCAACGTCCGTTTGCCTAAGCTACAGCCGGTAACAGACTGAATGGCGTCCGTGGCGCACCGATCGATTTCGACCATCACATACAGTTTTTTTCTATCTGCACCTTTCGGATCACGGATGCCGATCCTCTCCAAAGCAGCAACAGCCATACGTACACCGATCACCTGCCCCGCACAGATATGACCATGGATCCGGGTGGATTCAGCAAGCAACTCTTCAAATGTTTCCATGAAAGCAGTTTATTCAAAAATTAAACGGAGGTCTTCCGGTTGAACGACTCGCAGCCCAGGGAATTCCAGACCTGGCTACCTTACTTATGAGACAGTCTGATGTCAATCCGCAGCAGCCCGGAGATCCTTAATTGACAATGGAAGCTCACGGGCTATGGTCACAAACAGCTCCTCACAGAATCCGCAGAGTTCGCAACGATTATCACATTGGGACAGAATGTTAGCAAAATCAAATGACAGCAGACTGTTGTCCACATACATACGCTCTGCTAACCAGGCCATGGAATCCATCAAATCCAGCAGGTTGCCGTCATACTTCCTGTTGCGATAGGCTGTTATCGTATTGCTCAGAAATGTGCTTCCAAGGGTTCGGCCGCATAGTTTAATCGTATCCACATGGAAGAGATAGAGATCGATATCCTCAGGACGGATGAATGGTGACTGCAGGAGACGATAAGGCTGCTCACTGAGGAGACGGATACAGCCGAAGGAACAGTTCAGCGCCTGAGTGTGATCATGACCGGTCATATTGGCCAAGGCGATATAGGAGTCATGGGACAGCTTGTACGGACAGTAGGCCAGACAGCCCTCATTTGCCAGTACCTCTATCCTGATGTCTGGCAACTGCTGACGCAATTCGAGACACAGGGAAGCAAGACCGTCGAGATTCCGGTTGAGAGAACGGTCAAGGATAATTTTTGCGGGAGTTTTAAAGCCGGTTGCTCCGATATAGTTGAACTGAAATTCTATCTTGTTAAGGGAATCGAGCATCATGTTCACCCCAGGTACAGCCTCTAACTGCGCCGCAATATCCGGAGCTTTATCTGCCAAGGCCTGAATCAGATAATGATCACAGTAGATCAGACCATCAAGGACCCCCTGTTCGAGATAATATTCCAGATCACGAATAAGCGGTACAAGCCCGTCAGCGTCATGCAACATCTCCGGCGGATAAAACCGGCTGTTGAGCAAGACATATTTTTTAGGGCCGGACAACTGTTTCAGACAATTCAGGTTCATTTGTCGGGCAATGGCAGGCTCGATTCGAACACGGTTGTCCAGATTTCTCTGATTGTGGGACAGGCTGAAGTGAATACTGTCCAGGTCTCCGATACAGCTGGTCAGGAACTCAATGTATCTCTTCTCAGGAAGAAAGGGGATATTCAGATAGGGCTTCATGTGGATGCAATGCTTTTTCGTAACAGGGTGTAAGGCTCCGGATCCGGCAGGGGCGGATCAGTTTGGATGATGACCCGGGTGCCTGGATTGACCCGGTCAACCACTGTACCGTCCTCAAGCTGAAGTTGAATAATAGAAACAGCGGTTGATTCAATGGCGGTTCGATTCAGGTATTCCACAACATCACCGAGCATGAGAACATGACGGGATTCGACCAGAAAAGGCGCAGTGGTACGAACAATCCCCGCCGGTACAAACTGTTGATCACATCTCATTGTATCATACAACATGTCGTCAGACGAAGGAGGAGCGTTAAAAAAATTTTCCGTCTGCCCGCGGGTTCCGGTTTTGGCCAGCTCTGCATGAAAGACTTCCGGAAGCTCAAGGCTGCTGATCGCCCGATCGGCAGAGATCTGTTCTTTCAGCCAATCAAGAGCCTGCCTGTAAACCCGGACAACCGAAGCAACATAACCGACGGATTTCATCCGTCCTTCAATTTTGATAGCATCAACCCCGACATCAATCAGAGACGGCAGGTGTTGGAGCAGACAGAGATCACGGGAATTAAAAATATACGTGCCGCGACTGTCCTCCTCCACGGGAAAATATTGTCCCGGACGTTTTTCTTCCACCAACGCATAGGAGTAGCGGCACGGGTGTGCGCAATCACCCTGATTGGCATTTCGACCGGTAAGATAGGTACTTAACATGCATCGTCCGGAATATGAGATACACAGTGCACCGTGAACAAAAACCTCCAATTCGGCATCTGTCGCCATACGGATGGCCTTAATTTCTTCCAGACCCAACTCACGAGCCAGATTGAGCCGGGTTACTCCGAGCTTTTCCCAGAAACGGGCACTGGCAAGATTGGTAACGTTAGCCTGAGTTGACAGATGAAGTGATAAATCGGGGACAATCTCCTGAGCCACGGTCAGTATGCCGGGATCACTGACAATGCATCCGTCGGCTTCGATTTCATAAAGCAGACGCAGATACTCCTCAAGATCATGGAAGTCACGGTTGTGAGCAAAGATGTTTACAGTGACATACACCTTTACTCCGTGGGCATGGGCAAAATCCACAGCGCGGCGCAGATTCTTCTCATCAAAATTCGCCGATCGGGCGCGAAGACTGTACTTCTGACCGCCGAGATAGACAGCATCGGCACCGTAATGTACAGCTGCAACAAGCTTTTCGAAATTGCCGGCGGGAGCAAGGAGTTCTGGAATTCGTGGACTTGACAACCTGATCATGACACATTGAAATAAAAAAGGACATGGGCTTTCATCAGTCATGAGAACGACGAAAGACTCGTAATCATCTACACCTCGTGCATCGGGTAAAAACCATGACCGCTATGCACCTTTTGACTGTAAAAGACCTAGGATGTCATTACCGTCATCCCGGTAAGATAGTCCTTGCCCCGATGATTGAGCTGTTATAAAGTAACATTGCCATGTTACGAAAATACCCTTACAATTATGCATACTG
>JAAYDD010000323.1 GCA_012729435.1 Desulfobulbus sp. | reverse complement strand
TACACGTTCAGATAAGTTGGTGTGGAGAAAGGGTTTTTATCGATTTAGAAAATTTTGTAAAAACTGCTCAAGCTAAGAATGAAAAGATGAATTTTATCAATAAGATCAAAGTAACACTTTTCAGATACCAAAAGTATACGTCAGAAAGAAATTTATATGAAGGAGTTTTTACGCCCCGGGATTTTTTTTCAATTTGTTTTTAAAACAAGGAGATGTCCACTTTACTCTTGGCATCTGTTACTCAGTTTGGGCTCTGTTCTCTGTCCATTTTGTAGCGGTTGTTCACCGTGTACACAAAGGCCAGAACCTCTGCAATGGTCTGGTACAGTTCAAGCGGAATCTCCTGGCCCACCGGTATTTTTGACAACAACTCCACCAGATCCTGATCTTGTCTGATATGCACCCCGGCCGCCGCTGCGGTGGCAATGATTTTTTCAGCAACCAGATTGGAACCGCTCGCAACCACCTGGGGAGCAGCCGATTTTTCGGGATCATAGAGGAGGGCGACGGCCTGTTTTTTTGCTCGCTTTTCTGCAACCATTTCTTCTCTCCCAACCTGTCTGTCATGCTTTCGTGTCAATGAAGGAAGCTGTACGACTGATCACTCTGGTCAGAACGTTTTTCAGCGGTTCTTCTGCTCCGGCAAGAAACCGGGTGGAGAGTGGTGTGGAACCTGAAATCCAGTGTTCCAGTTCTTCCCGGAAGGATGCAAGATAGTCCGCCTGTTCTGCGTTCTCTGTCTTGAACTGTATGTGAAGTTGAGTTTCAGATCGACGGATTGCAATCTCCAGATTACCCAATCCTTCGAGTTGTACATGCAGGGTGACACTGTGATCAGTCCCGCTTTCTTGCTCCTCATGCCGGCTGCCGGGCCGCTCCTGATCAATAATGAGGTATCCCTGCTGAAGGAAAGGCAGTAAGAGGGGGTAGAAGATCGAAGATTCACCAGCCAGTTTCAATTGGAGAAGCTGATAGAGTTCCAGGTGTTGCACAAGTTGCTCTGCAAGAACAGAGCTTTGCCCGGCTGACTGTACTGTCCCGGTTGCGGACAGGAGTGCACCTTTGAGCGTGCTGAGGGCATCCTCGGTTCTGCCTTCAAGAAAGAGCTGTTCCAGATTCAAACCGAGCCGGCGGAAGGAGTCGGCCATCTGGAGGCCGTTCTTCTGCCATGACCCGGTCTTCGCTTCTTTATCCGATGAGGCGAAAAGAGCAAACAGCTGCTGTAACCTTTCCAGGGCGGAATCCTCTTTATTCGTCGTTAAAGATGAAAAGAGCTGTGTAATGGAAGAAGAGGTGATGGCTGAAAAGTGTTCGGATTTTTCCATGATAATTCGAAGCAGTTCATCGATTACCACCTTATCCGGCAACATTGCAGTGCTGAGAAATCGTAGAACGGATAGCGGTTCTCCGTTGTTCTGAGCGGCAATGAAAAACGCGGCCAGGTTTGCTGCAAGTCCGGCGGTGCGGGACGGAAGAAGGGAGTCGTTGCTGAGCTGACGGAAAAGTTCACCGGCTTCTTGCAAGAGATGCAGGGATACCGGATCGGGTGAGGATGATCTCTCCAGACGATCCGGCAGAGCATCTTCCCGGCGGATGCTGCCAAACCCCTGGTCTGCGTACCAGAGCAGTGTTTCACGCGCAGCCGGATGCAACTGTTCAAGGAGATCGGTGTTTTTTGTGAGTGTCAAAACATCCGCCGGCAGTGACATCTGCTGTGCAAGCAGGGGCAGGAGAGTGGTTATGTGTTGTTTTGCGGGATCATTGGTGAGGATCTGCAGCTCTATCTGAGGTGTTAAAGAGACAACCTGCAGGTTGAGCTGTTGACCGACCCGGAGATCAACGGTAGTACGAGCTGTCAGCAGTTGACCGTTTATCGTCAGGGAAAACCGGTGATCATTTTCTTTTGTTCTGACCACACCGGTCAGCAGCTGACCCAGATGAAATTCAAGAGGGGGCTGTTCACGGGCAGGATGAACAGGAGAAGAGGGGTTGATTCCGGGGATGGCGGCTAACGGATTTACAGCAGACATTTTTTCACCCGAGGATGGAAGGGTGAAGCCGTTCTTTGACAGGAAGAGTACGTTTTTTGGCTGGAAATGTCATGCTGGCTTGACGTGACGACGATTTAATACATCGTAAAAGAGCGCTGACATATCCTCTCGAGCCTGCAGCCACTGATATGGCTTTGGTCAAAACGGTTTGCCGACGTTTTCCCGGAGTTGGCGTCGCTGCTCCTGCAAGCAACAGGAGATGAGCTGATCACGCAGTTTGGTGGAGATGTCAGAGAAGTGAAAGGCAACCTGATATCTGTTTTTCCGGATTCTGTACGAGCGGATAACATCGGCTTCGCACATGATGGGCGGCTCGGTCGCAGAGGTGGTGATGACAAGTTGAATGCGATGCAGACTGGGTGGTTTTTCTTTGAAAAGGGCGAGCACACCGCCACCGCTCAGATCCAGTGTCGTACCGTTCAGCGTCCAGGCCGCAGCGTCATTTTCTTTTGCATTCCCCGCATAACTTGCCTCAATCGGCAGACTGATGGATACCCGGAAGTAATTACGCAACGATTCCGGCGAAACCGGCTTTTGGACGGTGAAGCCAAGGCGCCGGTCATTGAGTATTTTGTCAAGTTGCCCAATCAGACTGACCGTGGAGCCGGAGCATTCTATGTTGAGTGTACAGTCGCCGCCCAGCTGCAGAGCATCGGTCTGGAAGGCATTGGCAGGAAACAGCAGCTCGAGGTATTCTCTTTCTTTTTTGACCAGCACGGCTTCATAGCGAAAGTACTCATCACCGTCTCCGGGAAGGTCGACCACAGTGGGTGCATTGTCGTAAAGTTTGCTGAGAATTTCAGTAATAACAGTCACGGGTACTCACAAAAACAATAAAGAAAAAATCGATATTCACCAGTCTTACGAAGATGACGGTTCAATGCCCTCCAGACGCACCCGCATACGGAGATACCGGCGCTGCAGTTCAAAACAGCAGGCCATGATCTTGTCCTGACTTTCAGTATCGATCATATCAAAATGAAGGGCTGTGTGATAGAAGTGATCCTTTATTTTCCTGCACCGTACCACATGCCCAAGAGCGGTGATGACTTCCATGCCGCGGGTCGGAAGGGTTAACTCGATCTTGACCCGGGTGTTTGGTTCCAGAGGGTCATTGAAGCTGCACAGGACACCGCTGCCGCTTAAATCAATGGTGTCTCCCAGCAGTCGCCAGCTTTCATTTTCCGCCGATGCCTGCTCCATCGACGAAGCCGCGATTGGTGTGGTCGTATCCACTCTGAAATAGTTTCGGGCGTGGGTATGGGTAACAGTTGCCTTGGCGCTCAGTTCCAGAGTACTGCTGCTCACAGCACCGACGATGGCAGCGGTTATGGAAACGGTTTGACCCGAAAATTCAAAGTGCACAAGACAGGAACGACTGCTGTCAACCTGTTCGACAGCTAATGTACCTTCCGCAAAAGACAGGATAAAGTTCGGCAATTTCCCTTTTGTATAAAAACAGTACATCTTTTCCTCTGTGGCAGCACCAGTCAGAGGAATTGCCGCTCGAACCGCGGTACCGTCTTTAACGGTGTTGAGAAAGTTCGTCAACAGTGGCAATGGCTTACCTTCTTATTCATGAGAATGATTCTGTAAGTAGCTTGCCACAAGCGATTTGAGAAGAAAAGAAATTTTTAAGTAAACGGAAAGAATTCAGGAGTACCGGCCACCTGCGCACAAAAGCGAGGTGCTGCCTGAAGAGATTCAGACTATCCGGCTGAAGACAGGAGTGCACCCACGGGCCTGGGTTTTAAACGATACCCCTGCAACAACGAGACTCCTTTATGAAGAGTACCCAGCTCACTGCGATGATGGGCAAGCCTGGTCTGCAGCTGGGGTAACAGATACTGGTTACGGGTGTGAATGTTCTTCATCAGTTGGAGCCACTTGCGGATTTGCGGGTAGTCTCTTAACTCAGGACGGCTGACAAAAATCTCCATGAGCCGGGTATCGAGCATTCCGGCCTGTTCCTGGCGCTGTCTGATCCGGTCGTACAGTTCGCCGATACCGTCCACCTTGTTCTGAATAACCATCTGTTCGAGCTTCGCACCGAGCTGATCGAGCTCTTCGTACCGGAAAACGACCTCGTGTAAAAGATCAAAAGCTTCCATCTTACATTGCCGCTGCCAGAGGTCTGTAGGACAGGGGGGCGTCGGTCGGTGTCCGGAAACCGGCTGCAGCGCGCTTCTCCTCTTTGCTTATCTCAATGGCCTGCGCCCAAGTGGTACGGAGATCAACGAGCATCTCTTTTACTTCGATCAGCGGTTCGGCATCGTTTTTCAGATTTGCCTGCATCAGTCGGGTGAGCATATACCGGTAGAGAGCATCCAGGTCTGCGGTCAGCTGTGCATTTCTGCTGTGATCCAGGGTGGCGGCAAACTCCGAGATAATGGCCGAGGTCTTGTTGATAAAACGGGTCCGACTCTCAATCTGGTTGTTGTCAATGGCCTGGATGCCGAGGCTGATAAAACGGATGGCACCGTCGTACAGCATCAGGAGCAGTTGTTCAGGTGAGGCCGAAAAAACCGTGCTCGCCAGGTATTGGTTGGTGTATCCGCTCATTTTTTCCCTCCGTTCATCATATTGCTGAGCATGTTCATCTGCTGGGTCAGGTACGAAGATTGGGCATTAAGGCCGTTCACCAGTGTTTCCATACTTTTGAACTGGGATTCCAGTATCTTCTGCCGCTTTTCAAGGCGCATCTCCATGGATTCGATCCGGCTGTCTATCTTTCTGATGTTGCTGTTGATACTGTCTTTACGTCCTTTCAGCATGCCGGTTGAACTGCTGGTCATGGAGTCCACGTACTCGCGCACCCGGCCGGCCATACCCTCCTCGCCGCCGTCACCGACAAGGAGCTTGACCATACTGTCGAGGTTGTTGTCCACAGCCTCAGACAGCCGTTTGTCGTTCACTTTCAGAGTGCCGTCCTTCTGTGTTTCAAAGCCGAGTTCAGACAGGGTGGAGAAGACCCCGGAGTTGGCAAAGGGGGTGGTGAGCATGGTCTGGAGCCGGCGTTTGATGGTGCTGACCCCGGAATCACCGCTGAGAATGCCGCCCTTGCCTTCGTTTCTGGTGGACTGCGTAGTGATGAACCTGATGACCTCGTTGTACTCCTTGGCAAAGGACTCAATGGACTGTTTGATGCTCTCGCGGTCCACTGATACACTCAGGTCTGTGATCTTTCCAGCTTCAGCCCGGAACAGATCGAGGGTCACTCCAGGGATTGCCTCGCTCACCGTGTTCGAGTTGCTGAAGATGTCAATGCCGTCCACCCGGATATGGGCGCGGGCGGCCTCCTGCACCGGCGACCCGATGGTCAGGCTGTCGGTTCCGCCACTTAAGCTGCTTGTCAGGCTGAAGTCGCTGTCCACATCACGGCCGGTCAGCACCAGCCGGAAGGGCGTGTCTGTGCCGTCGTTGATAATGGCAGCGGTCACACCGAGCTCAGCACTGTTGATGGCCTCCATAATGCCCTGCAGCGAGTTGTTTTCCTCCGTGATCTCAATGTTCTGACTCTCACCACCCACGGTAAGAGTCAGAGAACCGGTTCCAAAACTGTGTTCAGTCCGGCTGGCTACACCATCGGCGACTGATTTCTGCACCTGGGCCAGTGCCACCACCTCAACCCGGTAGCTTGCGCCGGCCTGGGCACTGCTGGAAACTGTGGCAGCACAGCAGTCATCAGAGCTGAGTTTGACTGAACGCTGGAGCAGGGTATCTGCCTTGCGGAGCTTATTAACGGCCTCGCCCAAGGACTTCAGCCTGGTGTCCAGGTCGGTAAAGGCCTTGAGCCGGTTGTTCAGCCATGTCTTATCGTTTTCAAGCCGTTTCACCGGCTGTCGTTCCAGCTCCATCAGTTTTTCAATGATGGTGCCGGTATCCAGGCCTGTGGCGAGGCCGCCAAATTGAATGGTCATGGTCGCATCTCCCGGTGGGTCGAGTTAACGAACCGTGTCAACAAGATTCCCGCTCATCTCCCGGAGCTGCTCGTTTAAGCGGAGCAGTTCTTTCGGGGGAATCTGGCGGATCACCTCATCGGTCTCGCTGTCAACCACCTTGACGATCAGGGCGTCTGTGTTCCCGTCACGCTCAAAACGTACACTGTAGAGCCCGTCTTCAGTGATGGCCTTGATCTGGTTGATGAGCTCTTCCGGGGGTGTCCTGTCACTCTGCAGTGCACCCTGCACTTCCTGCAGGGGCTCCTGGCGCCGGCGTTCAATCTGCTGGGCCGGTTCATTGATTCGGGGTGGACTGAGGTTGGCCGCACCCATTGCTTCGATGTTCATCTCGTGACCTCCCTGTCATCTGAACGTGGATGCTTGGTTGTTGGTGATCCGTCTGCCTGCGGTGTACTCAACCGTGTGCTCCTTTGTGAAACTGGCAGGTACACACGGGCATGCGGAGTCACTTTGGCCCGGAACAGCCCGTCAGGCTGCTCCGGGAGTCGGGTTTATGGTTAGGAGAGCAGGCTCAGCGCCAGCTGCGGATTCTGGTTGGCCTGGGCCAGGATGGACACACCGGCCTGCTGCAGGATGTTGTTTTTGGTCATCTCCGAGGTCTCCTGGGCAATGTCTGCATCCAGGATGCGCGACCGGGCAGCAGCAAGGTTTTCCGATACGTTGCTGAGGTTGGCAATGGTCGACTCAAACCGGTTCTGGATCGCACCAAGGTCACCGCGGATACCGTCAACTATTTCCAGAGCACTATCAATAGTTCCGAGGGCAGCGTCTGCATCGGTTTGAGACGCTATGGATAACCCTGTCACACCAAGAGCAGCCTGATCGGCGGCATCAATGCTGAATGTGATATGTTGACCGGAGTTGGCGCCGACATGAAAGGTCATGGTGCCGGCAGTTCCATCCAAAAGCACCTTGCCGTTGAACTGTGTATCAGTGGCGATACGCTCAATCTCCGCGAGATTCTGATCCACCTCTGCCTGGAGGGAGTCACGGTCGCTTTGGTGGTTCGTGTCGTTGGCTGACTGGACCGCCAGTTCGCGGATCCGCTGCAAGAGGTTAGTGGTCTCCTGCAACGCACCCTCTGCGGTCTGGGCCAAGGAGATACCGTCGTTCGCATTGCGCACCGCCTGGTTCAGGCCGCGGATCTGTGCGGTCATCCGGTCTGAGATGGCGAGACCGGCCGCATCGTCCTTGGCCGAGTTGATCCGTAAACCACTGGAAAGCCGCTGCATGGACTTTGCCAGGTTGGTCTGGTTGGCATTCAGGTGACGCTGGGCGTTTAAAGAAGCAATGTTGGTGTTAACTGTCAGTGCCATGATATTCCTCCATGAATAGTACTTGGCTTGTTATTTCGCAGCATCCGTGCTGCTGGTTTTTGTGTGGAAACAAACTGGTACAGCAAGTGGTTTTTCGCTATGGTTGTGATTGCTCTGTGTTCCTCCGTCTGTTGAGTTGTCTGTTAGAAGCGTTTTTTAGTACAAGCTGTGTTCCTTTGCCTCTCTTATCGAGCAGAAGTTCGGCAACCTTTAGTTCTTTTCTCATAAAAAGAACAAAAAGACCATTTTCTTTAAAAGCCGCGTTATTCCAACTGGTTGGATGGTTCTCTCCTTACTCTTCTGTCGCTGTAAAGATACAGAATGTGCACATTCGGCCGGAAAACAGCAAGGAAAGAACCCGTCACTCCGGAAAAACGGATCTGTACGCCGAAATAAAATCGGGTCTTTGCGCCACCGGGCAGAGGACGGGCCGGCCCGGTGTTTTTTATAATGCAGAAGTACGGATGAAGAGAAGAAAGGGAAAAGCCGGTCAGGGCCGGATTTCGGGCAGCGGCATGCGTGTGCTGTAGCGGGGGTCTTCCACAATCACCTGCATGGCCTGATTCGTGGCCGGGGAGTAGAGGAGCGGACCCTGGAGGTTGAGGGTGATCTCTTTTTGAGCAGAGATGGAAACAATAACCAGAACAAAGCACTCGTCTTCATCACTGATCCCCAGGACCTTTCGCTCATCGGCATCCGGGATCACCCGGTAATCAAGGAAGAAGTGCGTCGGGTCGGTCACCACCACGGCAAAAGACGGATCATCAACACTCTGGATCCAGAAGAGCGGCCCCTTTTTCGGGTTGGGCATCACCAGAAAGTTCTTCAGCCTCTGCAGGCCGATCAAGCCTTCCGGAAAGTGCAGGATGTGAGACGGATCGTACTTGATTTCACCAAAACGGGTCTGGATGGTCGTCATTTCTTTGGGGCCCTGTCTGCAAGTTGGTCACTGAAGAGATCCAGGTCGGTCATATCCCATCCGGCGGATGCCTCAATATTCTCCTGCCGGATACGGTCGTACACCTCCTGGCGGTAGATCTTGGTGTCCTGGGGGGCATCAATGCCAATGCGGATACCACCGCTTTTCACCTCGATGATCTTGACAACGATGTTGTCACCGATGAGGATGCCTTCACCGGGTTTCCTGGTCAGCACCAGCATACGCACTCCTGTGGAAAATCCCGGGCCAGAGTCCGGAAATGAGGAAGAGGAAAGTCCTGCACATACCATGGACCGTTTGAGCAGTGTGGGTTTACGGTCGCTAGTATTCTGTAAACCGGGCTGAATGGCAAGTTGTTTTACCGCGGACACCTTGTCAGAGATAGTTGAGGATGGAGAGCTGCGATACCCTGCCTGTTATGCTCAGTGCGGCCTGGAGTGCGGTCTCCTGCTGCATGATGGCGGTGAAGGTCTCAAAGACATCGGCATCTTCATACCGGGATAGAATCTGCTGCAGATCAACCCGCACGTCCGCCTGATGGGTCATGGCGGTCTCAACACGCGCCGCCCGGTTGCCCAGTTGCGCACGGAGCAGCCGGTTCTGCTGGGCTGCTCCCTCCAGATCCGTCAGGCTGGCTTCCATATCGTCACCGCTGCCGGCACGGATCGCCTCTTCCGCCCTGGTGAGAGAGAGAAAGAGGTTGTAGCGGCCGGGGGCGGTGGTGTTCTGTGTCGGATCGTCCGGATCCCAGCTGCTCGTCCCGAAAAAGAGGCTGCTGCCGGTCAGGTTGATCGGAATCGTCTCTCCCGGCGTGATCTCCAGGGTGGTGCCATGTGCATCGCCCCGGTAGAGGTACGGCCATGTGGAAGAGTCGTTTTCGTTGAAGAGGAGCGGATCGTAAGCCGGGTTCTCCGTAAAGGGGACGGTGTCCTCCTGGTAC
>JAAYDD010000322.1 GCA_012729435.1 Desulfobulbus sp. | reverse complement strand
TGCCGAATTGGTTGAGACAGGAACGAAGAACTTTTTTCTGCGCCTGGGTAAGATTGACAAACCGGCCGCAATAATTCAGGATCGTAGTTTTGATACCATTCGTATCTAGAATATACTCTGTTGTCGCCAGTATTTCTGTGGGAAGTTTTTCTAATGAGGAACCGTCATTACAGTTATACAGATCAATGCTTATTATATTCGAGCTCAGAGGCGGAGCATTGTAGTGCTGATCAAAGGAAATGCCGTCTTCGCTGATATTCTTTATGCGCGCATACTGCAGCTCTTTTCCGGAGATACGCACAAGAAAAAACGGCGGCAGCTGTTTACGCGGGAAACGACGATGCTCCCTGCTGACAGACACGAAAAAAAGAATGAAAAACTGATGCCGGCATGAAGCACATCTACACATCCGGATAAAAGGAAACCAGGAAAATCGAGATTTCCACGGACGTGCAATTACATCTCTACTGCCACAGGATGGACATTTAGAACCGAAAACAAACATGAGTTTTCTCCTGTGCCCAGGGAATAAAATTCTTGAAGGCACCGATGTTAAACACTGTTTTTACCATTTTTTAAGCAGTGCTTCACCCTTATTCTAGGAAACAGATCATCTGAAAACAAGTGGCGGTATGCGGATATCCTATCCTCCACGGAAGAGAGTCATTGGCTGTCTGTTGAAAACAGAATAGATGAAGACCGGATGACCTTCTTGTTGAGGTGTTTCGCTCAAATGATGATAAAAAGTTACGAGCGATAAAAAACGTCAGACTGATCCTGCACCCGTTATTTGAATTTCTGAAAGTAATCTCAATTTTGCATATCCGCATTACGTAACGCCGGCGTCGAACAAAGCACCTCTGTTCACCGGTCTCACACGTCCCGACGCAGTGCAACCCGTTGCGACGAACAGACAAACGGGTACGGATGGACCTGACGGTCGCAGCGTACAGTGAAAAAAACATACTCCCGTCTGCAAAAAAGAGCCCGGACTGAACTTCTGCAAAAATCCACCAGCCTGCATGCCTGCTCTTCAGCTGAGAGAATCTGAAACCAGAACCTCAGTAGTCCTGACCTCAAAATCGCTCTCTCTGAATAGATCCTCCACGCGTCATGAGCTGTTTCCTCACCATGTTGCTCTCACCAATACCCCGGCAATCGTACTGATCATGCATTTCAGGCTTTCTGTGTCAGGTCAATTACAACTGCCGGGTTAACTGTTTTCAACCATCGTAATCAATGCTATAGTTGCCCGCCGACCAGAGCAGGAAACAGTCTTGCTGAAAGCACTGATCAACACCCTTCGGACATATTTAAATACAATAGATATCATGACTGAAAAACAAGATATACCGCAGATACGAGAGCGTATCGATCAAATTGACGATACCATCCTGGAACTCCTGAAGGAGCGTCTAGACTGTGCCAAGGCCATCGGCCTGTTGAAAGATGAATCGAATCGGGCCAAATGGGACCCGCAGCGTGAGCTGGAAATTTATGAACGCCTCCGGAAAAACAACAACGACGTCTTCCCATACAAAGCTCTGCGTTCGATTTTTCATGAAATCATAACCACCTGCCGTCTGTCGCAACGCAAAGCAACTGTCGGATATCTGGGGCCTGAAGCGACCTTCTCTCACCTTGCGGGTGTCAAGTATTTTGGGCAGACAGCCGATTATCAACCGATGGAATCAATTGCTGAAGTGTTTGAAGAGGTGGAAAAGGAGCGGATTCAGTACGGCATTGTCCCTGTAGAAAATTCCATTGAAGGCGCGGTAACCTACTCTCTGGATGCTTTTCTCAAATACAAGGTTAAGATTTGCGGAGAGATCCAGTTGGCTATCAGCCATAACCTGGTCAATCGCTCCGGGAATATCGAGGATATCCAAACCGTTGCCTCCCACTCCCAGCCGTTGGCCCAATGCCGCAACTGGCTGCGTAAACATCTGCCCAAAATTCCCACACTGGAGGTCTTTTCCACAGGCACGGCCGCGCAAATGGCTGCCAACAATCCGAACGTCGGCGCTATTGCCAGCTCACTGGCCATCAATACCTATAACCTGCAGGTAGTTGTCCCCGGCATTGAAGACTATCAGGGAAACACCACCCGCTTTTTGGTGATTGGCCGCAAATCTCCGAAAAAGAGCGGTTGTGACAAGACCTCGATCCTCATCGGCTTGATCAACCGTCCTGGCGCTCTCAATGAAATCCTGACCATTCTCTCGGCAAAAATCATCGACCTTGCCAAGATTGAATCCCGGCCGACCAAGGACAAACAGTGGAGTTACATGTTCTTTCTTGATATGATCGGCCATATTGAAGATCCGGTGATTTACGAAGCCTGCAATATTCTCCGACAAATCTGCGCCTACTTCGAACTGCTCGGCTCCTATCCCCGCGCTGACGATATCAACCTGAACGGTGGCATTGACTGAACCGGTTCAAGATTAAAGTAGGCCTGTATCGCTTTTTCACGTTATGTGCGCACTGCTCAGCTGCCAAGGACTGGCTAAGGCCTTTGGGGCTCAAACACTCTTTACCGATGTTACCCTGGTTATCAATCCCGGTGATCGGATCGGCCTGATAGGCCCGAACGGCTCCGGCAAATCCACCCTGCTCAAAATTCTCTGCGGCCTGGAACAGGCTGACGACGGGGTGGTATACACACAGAAGTTACTGCGCGTCGGCTACCTGCCGCAGAATGACACCTTTGACGAAGCAGCCACCAGCTTTGACAATTTATATGAGACAGCACGAACAACAGGGGTAATTGCGGAAGAAGAACAGCACAACCGGATCAGTGCCCTTCTCAGCAGAGCGCAATTTACCGACCCGAACGTACCGGTTCATCAACTGTCAGGAGGATGGCGCAAACGGCTGGCCATCTGTCGAGCTCTACTGCAACGTCCGGAAGTCCTGCTTATGGATGAACCGACCAACCATCTCGATATTGAGGGTATACTCTGGCTTGAACAGCTGCTGAACTCCACCCTGCCTGAAAGCCCCGCAGCCTTTCTCATGATCAGCCACGACAGGCGTTTTCTTGAAAACACAGTCAATCGTGTAATTGAACTTTCGCAGGTTTACCCTGAGGGATCCTTTCAGGTGCGGGGAACGTACGCTGACTTCCTCGATAAAAAAACAGATTATCTTCAACAGCGACAAAATTTGGAAGAGCGCCTTGCCAACCGGGTACGCCGTGAGACCGAATGGTTACGCCGCGGCCCGAAAGCAAGGACCACCAAATCCCGTTATCGTATTGAGGAGGCTGAACGACTGCAAGAGAGATTGAACGAAGTCCGGAGTCACAACAGGGCAGCCGGCAGGCTGGATCTGACTTTTGATGCCACGGCCCGGAAAACCAAAAAACTGCTCAGTGCGACCGGACTGGCCAAAACGTTTAATCAGACCACGCTTTTTTCCGATCTTGATATTCTCCTCACCCCGGGTATGCGCCTCGGTCTGCTCGGGCGTAACGGCAGCGGCAAGTCAACCCTGATGCGTATTCTCGCCGCATCCGTCCGGCAAAGCGGGCTCAAGCCGGACAAGGGTACGATCACCACTGCAGACGACCTTCGCATTGTCAGTTTTGATCAGCGCCGCGCCCAGCTTGATCCGGAGATCACCTTACGGCGAGCCCTGGCTCCTGAAGGAGACAGTGTTGTCTACCGGGAACAGTCGCTTCATGTGGTTACCTGGGCAAAACGATTTCTGTTCCGTGCCGATCAGCTGGAAACACCCGTCTACCGCCTCTCCGGCGGTGAACAGGCCCGGATTCTCATTGCCAGGCTCATGTTGCAACCGGCAGACATTCTGCTGTTGGATGAGCCGACCAACGATCTTGACATTCCGTCCATGGACGTACTGGAAGAGAGCCTTTGTGAATTCCCGGGGGCCGTGGTGCTCGTTACTCACGATCGGTTTCTCCTTGATCGTGTCTGCACCCGGGTGCTTGGGTTTGACGGATCAGGAAACACCGAATACTTTGCTGATTATGAACAGTGGCTCGCAGCACTTTCGGCGCAATCCGGCAAAGATCAGCCCAAGGCACCCGAAGTTTCCCGGAAAAAAGAGGTTGCCAGATCCAGATCCGGCAAGCTCTCGTACATGGACCAGAGAGAATACGATCAGATGGAGGAGCTGATTCTTGCTGCTGAAGTACGGCTGGGAGAGGTGGAAGCACTGATGGCCTCCCCCGGGATAATGACAAACCCCACCGAATTACAGAAGTACTGGCAGGAACAGCAGGAGCTGCAAGACAAAATCGACCGGCTTTACGATCGGTGGAATGAGCTGGATGCACGAAAAGAGGGATAACGCACTGCTCTTCACAACCTCCGCAATCCCGTTCCTGGTTTCTCTCTGCTCTAAAGTCAGCCGTCGGGGGTAAATCCCGTTGACACTTTTCACCGGCTTAACTATTAATCTGTCAGAATCCGTTGTCCGAACCCTGTGTCTCATGCAACACAGGGATGACATCTAACAAGTGATCACCCTTAACCCTCTCCACCAAGGACACCCCCATGATCAGAATATTCTTTCTCTTTTTAGGCATCCTACTGTTCACAACCAACCACTCCTTTGCAGCAGACAAACTCATCAACGGCATTGACGCTAATTTTCCGCCCTTTGCCTTTATCGACAAAACAGGTCAGCCGAGCGGATTTGATGTCGAAGCCATGAACTGGATCGCAAAAGATATGGGAGTTGAAGTCAGTCACCAGCCCATCGAATGGGACGGGATCATTACCAGTCTGCTTACCAAAAAAATCGACATCATTGCCAGTGGCATGAGCATCACCGCTCAACGGGCCAAGCAGGTCAACTTTACCCTGCCGTATTGGATCATAAAAAATGTGTTTGTGGTGAAAAAAGGCTCATCGCTGACTGTGGACACCCTGCTCAAAGGCAATAAAATTGTCGGGGTACAACAGGGAACTTCCGAGGCGAAATGGCTCAAAGAACAGATTGCCGCACAGCATTTCAATTACGAACTCAAATACTACAACTCCTCCCCATTGGCTGTTGAAGATCTCCTGAACGGTCGAATAGATGCAGCGGCCATGAACGATGCCCCGGCTATGGACGCTGCTGCCAAAAAAGAAGTCCAAATCCTGGGATCAATCGGCATGCCGCAGGAAGATTTCGGCTACGCGGTTCGCAAAGAGGATACAGAGCTTCTCAACCGGGTTAACACCAGTTTGAAAAAATTGATGGCCTCACCGGATTGGGAGGTATTAAAAAACAAGTACGAATTAAACAAATAAAAAGGGAGTGGCAAAACACCTCCACTCTCTAACCCGGTACATCACTGCTGTTCCGCCGGTAACTGTTATTCACTATGCAAAGCAGTATCAGCATCGTCATTGATGCTCTTCCCTATCTTCTGTCGGGATTTTTCAACACAGCGGCCATTGTGTTGATGGCGATGTTTCTTGGCCTGCTGCTTGGCATAGGCATTGCGGTCGGTCTGGTCTACGGCGGCCGGATGCTGCGCTTTCTGCTCGGCCTCTACGTCTGGTTTTTCAGAGGAGTACCTGTACTGGTACTCCTCTTTCTTTTTTACTTCGGACTGTTTCCCTACCTGCATCTTCCAATCAATGCCCTGGTTTCAGTATCAGTGGTTCTGGGCATGACCACCGGGGCCTATCAGGCTAACATCTTCAAAGGAGCGATCATTGCCCTGCCGCGCGGGCAGTTTAACGCAGCCAGCGCACTGGGGATGAGTACCTTTCAGGCAATTCGAACCATTATCCTGCCCCAGGCATTACGGCACTCGATCCCCGCATGGTCTAATGAATACTCCATCATTCTGAAAGATTCCGCTCTGGCCTTTGTTATCGGCGCACCGGAAATTATGGCCAGAACCCAGTTTGTTGCCTCACGGACCTATCAGCACCTATCACTGTATATTGTTGCCGGTCTCCTCTACTTTCTCTTGACCTGGCTTGGCGTCACCTCTCTCCGTTATCTGGAACAAAAAGTGAAAATTCCCGGATACAGCCACCATGGTATGCGATGACCATTACTATGCCTCCTATCCTGCAAGTCGAAAATCTCTATAAATCTTTTGACAACACCGCCATATTAAAGGGTGTCAGTCTGCGCCTGCATCAGGGCGAAATCAAAGTTCTGATCGGCCCTTCAGGAAGCGGTAAATCCACGCTGCTACAGTGCATCAACTGCCTGGTTCAACCTGACAGAGGTGAGATACTTCTGGACGGCACAGCTGTTGATCGTACCAGCAAGACCAGTTTGTGCAGGCTTCGTCAGGAAGTAGGCATGATCTTTCAGGACTTCAACCTGTTTGATCATCTGACCGCACTCAACAACATCATCATTCCCCTGCGTAAGGTTAAAAAAATATGCCGTCGGGAAGCAGAAAAACGAGCTCGGCTCGAACTGGAACAGGTGGGACTGGCTGACAAGACAGAGCTCTACCCGGCACAGCTGTCCGGCGGACAAAAACAAAGGGTTGCCATGGCAAGAGCCCTGGCCATGGACCCGAAGGCCCTGCTCCTTGACGAACCCACCTCAGCTCTTGATCCTGAACTGATTGGCGAAGTCATTGCAGTCATTAAAAATCTTGCTGCCAGAGGAATGACCATGCTCATGGCAACCCATCAGATCAGTCTGATCGCCACTCTGGCCGATGAGATCTTGTTCATGGAGCAGGGAAGCATTGTTGAACACGGCTCTCCGTCTGTCTTGCTTGCCCCGGGGAGCAACAGCAAAAGCCAGGGATTTTGTGACCGGCTGAATGAACTGTCTGACGGCAGAGAATGATGGAGCTGTTTTCCCCTTTTTACCAAGAACTGTTTGCGGCACTTAACCGCGGCTTTCTGATGAGCGTTGCCCTTATCCTGCCGTCAGCTGTCGGCGGGATATGTATCGGAATTGCGATCGGTAGCGTGCGTGTATACACCCGACCGCTGTTCCGTCGCCTCGGTGATGCGTATGCCGCCCTTTTCAGGGGCACTCCTCTGGTTGTTCAGCTCTTTATTCTGTACTTCGGATTGCCCAATATCGGTCTCTATCTCAGCCCGTATGCTGCAGCGGTCATCGGTTTTATTCTCTGCAGCGGCGCCTATCAGTCAGAGTATGTTCGCGGCGCCCTGCTGTCGATCAGACGCGGTCAATACCTTGGTGCCTATGCTCTTGGTCTCACGAGCTGGCAGACCATCAGTTCAATCGTTATTCCTCAGGCAATCCGCCGGGCCCTTTATGGCTGCGGGAACGAAGTCATCTACTTAATCAAGTACTCATCACTGGCATACGTTGTCACGTGCATGGAACTCACCGGTGAAGGCAAAACGATAGCCACTGAATACTTTCGTTTTACCGAGGTGTTCACGGTTATCGGGCTCTATTATCTGGGCCTGGTAACTCTGGCAATGATGGGTTTGAAAAAACTTGAGCAACTGCTCTATATCCCCGGATTCGGACGTCAATAACAGACTTGCTGTCCATCACATGGCGGCTGCGGACTGCACAGCGAGCGATACTCCATCTCCCCCCTCCTCAGCCTCCGATACGTGACATACGGCCGTGACAGTCACTGCCGGACCGGTGCATTCGCTCAGCCAGCCGGTGTCCCTGCGGTTTGTTGCGGATGGCCTCCAGCAAGGCCTCACGAATGGCCGCATCGTCGGAATCACTTCTAAGGACCTTCCGCAGATCCACCTCGGCGTCATGCAGCAGACAGGAACGAAGTGTGCCGGCCGACGTCAGACGCAGACGGTTACACCGATTACAGAAGTGGTGACTCAGCGGACTGATAAAGCCCAAAGAGCCGACAGACTTCTCACCAAGACGGTACACCTGTGCAGGTCCGTCACTCCGGTCTTTCCGGAGCGGGGTCAGGTCACCCATGACACGAATCCGGTCCATGATCTCATCGGTGCTGATAAAGGTATCGGCAGACCAGCGGGTCGACTCGCCAATCGGCATAAATTCGATGAAACGAACCTGTATGGACATGTTCTGTGACAGACGGGCAAAGTCAAGAAGTTCATCATCGTTGATATGCCGCATCACAACCATATTCAGTTTTACCGGTGTAAAACCCAGGGCCAGAACACTTTCGATACCGCGCCAGACCTGATGAAAACAGTTGACCCCTGTGATCTGCTCCACACGTTCAGGATGCAGAGAATCCAGACTGATGTTGACTTTCGTGACACCGGCATCAAACAATTCCTGACCGAACCGCTCAAGGAGAATACCGTTTGTGGTAAGACGGACATCGCTCAACCCTTCAATCCGGGTAAGTGCACGGATAAAGCTCATGACATCACGGCGGACCAGCGGTTCTCCGCCGGTTAGTCTCACTTTGGTGATGCCCATAGCCACTGCCACACGCACCACCCGCAACAGCTCTTCGTACGTCAGCAGCTCATCATGTTTGAGCTTCGTCAGACAACCTGTCGATTCCTCTTCAGTCACACAGTACATGCAGCGCAGATTACAGCGGTCAGTCAGACTGAGACGAAGATACGATATGGTCCGCGAGAATAGGTCAGTAAGAGGCATTTTTACCTGATCGAATCTGGTAATTTTATGGGATATTGTGTACTTTGCTTTTTAAAGAGGTTATCTGCTTGCACCAGCGGTAACCATTAACAAACAATTACAGATACCACTACAGGGGAGTGTTCGCAAGAAGTGAACCATGCTTATCCTCGCAATTGAAAGTTCTTGTGACGACACGGCAGCTGCAGTGATTGAACCCGAAAACCGGATTCTCTCCTCAATTATCAGCAGTCAAAATGAAATTCATTCCCCTTTCGGCGGTATTGTACCCGAGTTAGCCTCCCGCCGTCACATTGAGATGATCCGGCCGGTGGTTCAAAAAGCGCTCAGTCAGGCCGGAGTCGGGCTGGAGGATATCGACCTCATTGCCGCTACCCAGGGCCCGGGACTTGTTGGCTCCCTGCTGGTCGGCTTCACCTTTGCAAAGGCCCTTGCTCTGGCGAGCAACCGGCCATGTGTCGGAGTGGACCACATGGCCGGTCATCTGTTGTCCTGTCTTCTTGAAACTGAACAGCCACCCTTTCCATACACGGCACTGATTGTTTCCGGCGGGAATACATCTCTATTTGCTGTGGAAAACCCCCTCAGCTACACCCGCCTTGGCCGTACCAGAGACGACGCCGCCGGTGAGGCATTCGACAAAATCGCCAAACTGCTTGGCCTCGGTTATCCTGGTGGACCTGAAATCAGCCGGCTGGCAATGCAGGGCAATCCGGATGCATTCTCCTTTCCCCGTGCCTGGTTAGGCAGGGAAAGCCTTGACTTCAGTTTCAGCGGACTTAAGACCTCGGTAGCCGCTTGTGTGGATAAGCTTAAAAAAGCTGGCCACACCTTGCCGATTCCTGATATCTGCGCCTCATTCCAGGAGGCGGTTGTTGACGTGCTTGTGGAAAAAACTCTGGCCGCCAGCAGGCGGACCGGTCATCAGCACGTTGTCATCGGAGGGGGCGTAACCGCAAATCCGAGACTGCGGCAGGTACTCTCCAGACGGTGTACTGAAGAGAAACTGAACCTCTTCATGCCCAGCCCGGCTCTGTGCACAGACAATGCGGCCATGATCGGCATTGCCGGTTATTATCAATACCTGGGTGGTCGATTGGCTGATATAGACAGTGATGCTTATTCTCGCTCCCCTCTTAACTGACATGTCATCCGTTCACACAAAACAGATACTTAAACGCCAGGGGCTCGCGCCGCACAAGAGGTTGGGACAGAACTTTCTGGTTAACCCCCGGACCGCACAGCATATTGTCAGACTTGCTCAGCTCAGTCCGGACGATCAGGTCGTTGAGGTTGGTGTCGGACTGGGAGCTCTCACCCGCCCGTTGGCTGCTGCCGTCCGTTCAGTCATCGGCCTTGAAAAAGATGCCGGCATCATCCGTTTCCATCAGGCAGAGAAGGACCTCCCTCCAAATGTCCGTTTGGTACACGCTGATGTCCTCACAGTCGACCTTGACTCCCTTACCGAAACCGGCCGGCGTCTCAAGATTGTTGCCAACCTGCCCTATTCGATTTCCAGTCCGTTTCTTTTCCGTCTGATTGCCCATGCACATCTGATGGACTTTGCCGTGGTCATGCTTCAGAAAGAGGTGGCACTGCGACTGATCGCTCAACCCGGAAGTAAAAACTATGGAGCACCCACGGTCCTGCTTGCCGCCTGTGCCGATGTGCAGCCACTGCTTGCTGTAGACCCTGCCGAGTTCCATCCCCGTCCAAAGGTCGACTCACTGGTCGTTCGCATCGGTTTTCACCCCCTGCCCGAACGGGTACAGCTGCTGGGCGGTTTTGACCGAGCATTATTTACGAAAATTGTACACGCAGTCTTTCGGCAACGTCGGAAGACTCTCTTAAACGGACTTGTATCTGCCGGATTCAATATCGACAAAACAGCACTTTCCAGTTGCCTGACAGAAGCCGGATATGCTCCTCAACTCCGGGGCGAAACCCTTGCTCTCGAAGACTTCATCCGGCTCACACATGTGCTTGCCGGGCAAGACTGTTCCGCCTCCTTCAACAACCAACTCGCTGCATCATGATAAAAGAGCCCCGCCCCTCGGCACCAAAAATCGGCCCCTATGTCTTTCCTTTCCTGCTCGCCACCTTTGGTCTCTGGTGTTTTTATGACGGCTGGCTAAACGGTGATCCTGAAATGCTCAAACACAGTCTCTTTAATCGAATCATGAGCGGAGTACTTCTGATATGGGCTGTATGGGATTTCATCCGTATCCGCAAACGCTCAACATCCTAACACGCTGACAGGTGATCCGCACTTCCACCGGCCCGGTGGTTTGATCACATTTCCGGCAATACAATCCTCCTCACAAACTGAAATTCCAGCAGAGCAGACACGTTCTCTGTCCACCCCGTAACTCTGCCCGCAATATCCCCGATGTTTTCCGGGTCTGGAGTCATTATTCCCGATTACTGCCGACACTCAAGCCCCCTTCCCTTTACGTATTACTTTTGTTTCATCTTCATCGTGCAGCCCGGTTCTTCTTCTCCTTTTGCCGGAACCACCTCAACATTTCTCCATGACAATCACCGGTCAATGCGGTAAGTTGAAGACGTTTTTCTAGCTATTAACTTCCGACGAGGTGTGGACAACTGATGAAACACGATATTCCCGGCGGAACAGCTGTACCAGCAGCCTGGCTCAGTGACTTTGACCGCTACCTGATCAGCGAAGGAACGCATGAACGCGCTTACGAAAAACTGGGCGCTCACCTCATTCGATTCGATGAAAAAGATGGCGTCGTTTTCGCTGTCTGGGCTCCAAACGCCTCACGTGTTTCGGTGGTCGGAGACTTCAACGGCTGGGATGCATCGCGCCATCCGATGCACTCCTCTGACACCGGCATCTGGACCCTCTTCATTCCCGGGCTCACCGAGTTTTCTGTTTACAAATACCGTATCACCACCAGAAACGGCGAACTGCTCGACAAGGCCGATCCTTTTGGCTTTGCCATGGAAGAGCGGCCACGTACAGGTTCAGTCGTCGCGGATCTTGACCGGTATGAGTGGCAGGACCATGAATGGATCAAAAATCGAAGCTCCGTGCAGGCCCTGGATCAACCGATTTCCATCTATGAAGTACACCTCGGTTCATGGCGTCGAATACAGGATGAGCAATGGGGCTACCGTTATCTCTCGTACCGGGAATTAGCTGAACTGCTCGTTCCTTATGTAGTAGAGATGGGGTACACCCACATCGAATTGCTCCCCATAGCCGAACATCCGTTTGATGGCTCATGGGGCTACCAGGTGTTAGGATTCTACGCACCAACATCCCGCTTTGGCACACCTGAAGACTTCATGTACTTCGTCGACCGCTGCCACCAGGCCGGTATCGGTGTTCTGCTTGACTGGGTTCCGGCACATTTTCCAAAGGACGGTGCCGGACTCAACCTCTTTGACGGCACACAGCTCTATGCTCACGCCAACCCCATGCAGGGTGAACATCAGGACTGGGGCACCCTGATTTTCAACTACAGCCGTAATGAAGTCCGTTCCTTCCTCATCTCCAATGCCCTCTTCTGGATCGACAAATATCATATAGACGGATTACGCGTTGATGCAGTTGCCTCCATGCTCTACCTCGATTATTCACGGCAGGAGGGACAATGGATCCCCAACGAATACGGTGGCCGTGAAAATCTTGCGGCAATCAGCTTTCTTCGCAAAGTCAATGAAGTGGTACATGGTATCTTCCCGGGTGTACTGACCGTTGCTGAAGAGTCAACATCCTGGCCCATGGTCAGTCGCCCCACCTACCTTGGCGGACTTGGATTCAGCCTTAAATGGAACATGGGCTGGATGCATGATACCCTTCGGTACATGTCCAAAGATCCCGTATTCCGGCGATTTCATCACAACGAGATGACGTTTGGCATGCTCTATGCCTTTCATGAAAACTTCCTCCTGCCCATCAGCCATGATGAAGTCGTTCACGGTAAAGGTTCACTTCTCAACAAAATGAGCGGGGACGAGTGGCAAAAATTTGCCAATTTACGCGCTTATCTCAGCTTTATGTGGGGATATTCAGGAAAAAAACTTCTCTTCATGGGCTGCGAGTTCGGTCAATGGCAGGAATGGAACCATGATACCGGCCTGGAATGGCGGGCTCTTGAAGCCCCTTCGCACCAGGGTGTACAACGGCTGGTGCGTGATCTGAACGTGGTGTATCGCCACGAACCGGCACTTCACCAGGTTGATTTTGACTGGGGGGGCTTTCGCTGGATCGATGCCAACGACTCGGACAACTCGGTTTTCTCATTCCTCCGTTTTGCCAAGACCCCGGATACATTCGTTGTTGTGGTGTGTAACTTCACCCCGGTGGTGCGGCAAAACTACTGTATCGGTGTACCGAAACCGGGACGGTATCGTGAACTGATCAACTCTGATCTGGAGATTTACGGAGGCGGTAACATCAGCAACGGACCGGCCATCACGACAAAACCAGAGAGCAACCACACCTTTGATCATACCCTCAGCCTCACACTGCCTCCACTGGCAACGCTTATCCTTCAACTTGACGCAGAAAACAGTTAAAGACCATTTCTTATGACTTCAACCCGGATGCTCATATCATGAAAATACGACTCATCCTTCTCATCCTTGCCGGCATACTCATCTACATATTCCTGGCCAATTACCATAGCAATATGGTCAAAGAGATCTCGAAGACAAAAGAACAGGCGGCTCCCGTTCACATGCAGGAACCTGTTCCGGCTTCTCCGTCAGTGGAGGAGAAAAAAGCCGGTCCTCCGGCCATATCCCAAACACCACCCGCACCTCCTGCACCACAGGAAAAAGATGTCCCGGCATCTCCGGAACAGCCTGCCGGTGATCAGACCTCCCAATCAGGCCTGGCAATATCCGACAAGCCGACTGTAACAGCGATTCCCGCTCTCCCGTCACCTGAAGTCGAAAAGCTGCAGGCAGACCTTAAACAGCGTGAGACTGAAATCCGCCGGCTGCGCGACGCTCAGAAGAACATGGCCAGTCAGTATCAGGCACTCCTGAACGCCAGAGAAGCAGAAACCGTTGCCGGTACCGTGAAAGATCAGAGACTGAAGGAGTACACCATTCGCATCAAGGAACTTGTCGCGGATAAAGAGAAAACAAAGAGTGATCTGGAACAGACGGCCAAGATGCTTGAGCAGCTCAGCAAGGAGATGGAACAATTAAAAACTGATGCAGCTCAGGCAAGAGAAAGTCTCATTATAAAAAACACCGACCAGATCAAGTCGCTTGCGGCAGACAAAAAACGCCTGGCCGAGGAATTACAACATACAAAGAAGATAACCGCACAGCTGCAGACTGCTGTCAGTAAGGCAGAGGCGGAACTCAAGGAAAAAGAGAAAAGACAAGAGCACGCACAGGCACAGATTCAAGAATATACGGACGAAAACAGCCGGTTAAAAGCACGGCTCGATGAAACGCTTACAACATTAGACGCCACTAAAAAAGCCCTGGAACAAACTGAACACAAGGCGTCTGCACTGATCCGACAGAGCATGGAAAAAGAGCAACTGGCCGCAACTCTCGATAAACAGAAAACCGCTCTGGAGCAGGAAAAGATCACCCTTGAACAGACAGTCACGGAAAAAACGACTCAGCTGGAGAAATCGCAACAGACCATTACCTCTCTCCAACAGGAGATAGCCGCCCACCCTCTGGCTATTGTTGCTGTGCAGCATCTGCTTGATGAACGCAACCAGCAATTTGATGCACTTAAGGAAGAAACGGCCTCCAAAGTTCAACAGCTCAGTGAGCAGTTGAATGATGCTACCCAGAAAGCCGGCTCAATCGCCAGGGAACGGGATCGTCTAAAATCGGAGTTTACTGAGGCAAGCAAGCAAATTAAGGTTCTTCACGAACAACTGCAGCAATCGCAGGCTGTGCAGACTGATGCCGATAAAAAACTGACTGCACTTCTTGAAAGTGAAAAAAATCTCCAGGAACAGATTAATGAAAAGGAGCGTTTACTCAAAACTCTTCAATCACAAGCCAGTGAATTGTCGTCAAAGAACACTCTACTGCAGAATGAGCGAATCGGATTGTCCAGTCAGCTTGAGGCTCTGCAGGCTGATCACAGCAGTCTCCTTACAATAAAAAAGTCTTTTGAAAGCCAGAAAACAGCTTTGATCAAAGCTGAAGACCGACTTAAGGAGATGACGGCACTGCAGACCGAACTTGAACAGACAAAACAGGTGTTAGCGGAAAAAGAGACCCTCCTGAACAAGGCAGCAGAGCAGAAAGAAGTCCTGCAAGGTGTGCAGACAAAATACGCTGAGCTCAGTACCCAGATGGAAAAAAGCCAGTCAGAGCTGAAACAGCTTGAACAGGAGAAGTCTGATCTTGCAGCCCAGCTGGCCGCCACACTGGCTGCCCGCGAGAATATTGAGACGCTGAAAAAAACAATAGAGAGTAAAAATGCTGCCCTGACCAACGCTGAGATAAAAATCAAAGAACTGACAGCTCTCGAGGCAAAGGTTGCTGATCTTGAAACACGGTTGACAGGTGCTGAAGCAGCAAAACAAACAGCGGAAAAAAGAGCCGCGGACTGCGAGAAGGCCGGCAAGGCATTTCAGGAATCACTGAATAAAAAAACCGCGGCTCTGCAATCACTGAAAACTGAATTGAACACAGCGCAAAACCGTATTGCCGAGTTGACAGATGCGTACCACCTGAAAGAACAGCAGGACATCGTCCCTAATCTCCAACAGCAGATCGCCACGTTGCGCGAACAGATCGTTCAGATGGAAACAGCTGCAACCCTGTCACAGCAGACTGTTGCCGAGGCGACAGCGGCAGTCCGGACAAAAGATGAGGAGTTGGAGGCCGCTCATAAAAAATACCGGACTCTTCAAACCGAAAATGAGCAGCTGCAGAAATCGCTGCAGGCCAATCAGGAAATCATCGAGTCATTAAAGAAAAAGCCGGACGCTGAGCCCGAACAAATACCCGTACCTGTAGAGCAGCCAGCCGCGGAAGCATCGA
>JAAYDD010000321.1 GCA_012729435.1 Desulfobulbus sp. | reverse complement strand
TGCGTTGTCGCATAAGCCGGGTCCCAAAGGGACTGGGTTTCAAGTTCTTTCCGGACCATTTCTCCCAGATGTTCTAAATCCATGGTACGCAGATAGTGTTCATTTGTGGCGATCAGTTTTGGGTCGGTAAAGAATTTCGGATCACCCGGCTTGAAATTGAACACCGAATTGGCACGGCTTACACGTGAAAGACTGAAAGCCTCGATGAGTTCTTCCCTGGAGAAGAATTCCTGATCAGTTCCCGGATTCCAGCCCAGCAGGCAGAGAAAGTTACAGACAGCCCAGGGAATGAAGCCGTGATCGCGATAAAACTGAACCGCAACCACTTCGCCGTGACTTCGTTTGGAGATCTTGCGTTTTTGGAGGTCAAGAGTAAGAGGGATATGGGCAAAGACCGGTGTCGGTGCGGACAAAGCCTCATAAAGGAGGACCTGTCGCGTAGTGTTGGTCATGTGGTCCTGACCTCGGATGATGTGCGTGATCCGATCCCGTATATCATCGACAACGTTGGACAGGAGGTAAAGCGGCTTGCCGTTGGAACGGACAATAACAAAGTCCTCAATGTCCTGATATTCACGTTCTATTCGACCCAGGACCTCATCATCGTAGTACATGGATCCCGGCCGTTCAGGAACTTTGAAACGGATAGCGGGTAAAATGCCCTGCGCCTCCTTTTCCTGAACCTGTTCCGGGGTCAGATGACGACAGGTACCATCGTAGCCGACATCCCGCTGTTTCGCCTGTACAGCTGCCTCCCGTTTTTGTTCAAGTTCCTCTTTGGTGCAAAAACATTTATAGGCATGGCCGGATGCCAGTAACCGATGGGCGGCGGCAAGATGGTCAGCGGCATAGTCGGTCTGAAAGTACGGGCCCTCATCCCAGTCAATGCCAAGCCATTGCAAACCTTCGATGATCCCGTCAATGGAGGCCTGGGTGGATCGTTCTTCATCGGTGTCCTCGATCCGCAGGATGAGTTTGCCGTGATGTTTTTTGGCAAACAGCCAGTTGAACAGCGCGGTTCTTGCGCCGCCGATATGGAGATAGCCTGTCGGGCTGGGCGGAAAACGAACACGTACTTCTTCCATATGATATCCCTTGAAGTATCTGTTGAGTGTTTGAAGTCGTCAGTGGTGATTAAAAATTTAAATATATAGCGTTTTGACGGATTCTCTTCAAGGAGAAGCTGTCGGTGTCAGTGACAGGGGCCCGGCTCTCAGATGGTCTGCCTGAACAGGGTCCCACTTTAACATTGTAGTCGTCCGGTAATATCGGTATATTTTTGAGCAGGATACTTTTTTTGTGTTGTAGATTACCCGGGTTGTCAAAAACTTCCTGCCCTAAAAGCCGTTATCTTTGAACTGTTCAGTGTGCAGCCATGATCGAAAACCAGTTGAATTGTGAGGAATGTCCGGATGGTCGAGTCAGAGATGCCTCCGGCCGATGTGTTATGCCCCAGGTCACCTTCGCCTCCTTCATTCTTTCATTGAACACCTCTGCTCTCTATCATATGGGGGAATTGGATCATCCGGAAACTCGTGAACGAGTGGTCGATCGGGAATTGGCCAAGCATACCATAGACACTTTAACGCTGATAGCCGACAAAACCAGAGGAAATCTGGAGCCGGACGAGAACGAACTTTTAACCCGTATTCTTTATGAGCTTAAGATGCGATTTGTTAAGCTCGGTTAACAATGACAGCAAGGTCTTTGTCAGGGTGAATTTTCAGGATGCGCTTGAAACTTCGGGCTCCGGCAAAAATTAATCTGAACCTGCATATAACAGGCCGTCGGGCTGACGGGTATCATCTGCTTGACTCCCTGATGCAAAAGGTCAGTCTGTACGATGATCTGGATCTTGAGTTGTGCCCTGATGGCATCAGTCTGCAGTGCTCTGGTGAGCCGGTACCGGCAGGTGGAGAGAATATAGCGGTCAGGGCAGCCGAGCTGTTTTTTGCTGCTACTGCCGGCCGTAAAGGAAAATACGGCAATGGAGTGCACATCAGTCTTGTCAAGCGGATCCCGGTTGCCGCCGGCCTGGGTGGCGGAAGCAGCAACGCCGCAGCCATACTCAAAGGGCTTAACGTGTTGTGCGGACATCCCTGTTCAGAGGATGAACTGATGGCACTCGGCCTGCAACTCGGAGCGGACGTACCCTTTTTTTTAGCTGATACCGGTACCGCCCGTGCCACCGGGATAGGTGAAATTCTGCACCCGGCGGTTTCCTTGGGGAATTTCAGCGTGCTTTTGGTTAATCCTGGGGTTCCAGTTTCGACACGCTGGGTCTATGAGACTTTTGCATTGACAGCACGTCGCAAGAATGATAGCATTACAGATTCGCAAAAAGATGTTTCAGACGTGACGGGCGGGTGTGATGCGGAGGGGGAGTTCGCGCTGCCTGCAGTGCTGGAGAATGACCTTGAAGCGATCACGATCGCCAGGGTGCCGGAAGTCGGTCTTATCAAGGACGGCCTGCTGAAAGGCGGTGCCTTCAAGGCGATGATGACCGGATCGGGCCCGACGGTTTTCGGTCTGTTTGCTGATATGGATCGGCTTGATGATTGTTATGCCCTGTTCAGGTCACAGTTTGTACACACCTTTATTGTGGCTCCTGTTCAGG
>JAAYDD010000320.1 GCA_012729435.1 Desulfobulbus sp. | reverse complement strand
ATTGTCCAGCCATACACCATTGGTACTTTCATGATCAAAGAGCATGAACTCGTTATCTTCCCGTTGAACAATAGAGGCATGACGCCGTGACACCTGGGGTGAGGCAAGCACGATGTCGTTGTCGTTGTCCCGACCAATGGTGAGGGATGCCGTGAATTCAACGACCCGGTAATTCTGGGCATCCTGGCTGACTATCACACTCGGCATGATTGGATTTTTTAATATAAATGGTTTCAGTGCAGGAAGAGTCATTGCAACAATAGCCTCTTCGTTGCAATTTTCAAGCCGAATGCTTGAAAAGACACGGGCTGACTTCCTGTCCGATGTACGATGCCGGCGTGCGCAGGCGGGGTGGCGGCATCTCCTTAATGACGGTGAAAACCAAGACTGATCTTATTCGTATTTGCGAAATCCTTTATTTCAGGATAATACATATCACTATAAATCAGTCGATAACTGAGAACAGAAGAGCTCCTGAGACCACGGTGGAGAGAAAATTCCCGGAGGTAGGATGATGGAATTTAAAAAAGGTGTGGATATTTTATCTGCGGTCGGCGGTGTCGCCACCCTCGAAGAGGCGCAGAACCTGTTAAAAGAACGGCTTGATAGTGAGCATCTGCAGCGTCTGGGCGTGATCCGTCACCAGGAGGTCCTGCTGAAGATCGCCAACGCCATTGCCATGTGCGATCCTGAAAAGGTCTATGTTCATACCGGCAGTGAAGAGGATTGTGCGTATGTACGCCGGATGAGCCTCGATAAGGGTGAAGAGCAGCCACTGGCCATATCCGGTCATACCATTCATTTCGATCTGCCGGAAGATCAGGGGAGGATGGTTGACCAGACCTTTTACATTGTGAACGAAGACGAAGAGGTGTCGTCGCTGGCCAAGAAAGAGCTGCGGGAGCACTCTCTTGCCTATATCCGTGAGCATATGCGCGGCATTATGCGCGGTAAGACCATGTTTATCGGTTTTTACAGCCGAGGTCCGGTTGGTGCGCAGACCTCTATTCCGGCCATTGAAATAACGAGTTCCACTTATGTCATGCATTCAGCAGAGTTGCTGTACCGTAACTCTTATGCGGATTTTGACGCTGAAGTCACCCGCCGTGGTGAATTTTTTACCAATGTCCACTCTGAAGGAACAAACCGTTCTGAAGATATTCCCAAAGCCCGCATCTATATGGATCGGAGCTGGCAGACAACCTTTTCCTGCTTCTGTACCTATGCCGGCAATACACTGCTTATGAAAAAGGGTAATCACCGGTTTGCCTCGGACAGTGCGCTTTATAAATTCAACGGTGAAGAGCTGTCAGAGCACATGTTTATTACCGGTGTAACCGGTCCCGGCGGACGCAGTACATTTTTTGCCGGCGCCGCCCCTTCGGGATGCGGGAAGACCACCACAGCCATGGTCGGTGACGATTTTATCGGCGATGATCTGGCGCAGATGTGGGTCGGGGCTGACGGTACCCTGCGGGCGGTCAATCCGGAGATCGGTATCTTTGGTATTCTTGAAGATGTTAACCGGGAGGGTGATCCCTATCTGATGCGCTGTCTTCGGGAGCCGGGTACAGAAGTCATCTTTTCCAACGTTCTGGTTGACGAAAACAGAAAGCCCCGCTGGACCGGCGACGGTGAACCGCCGGCGGACAGGGGGGTCAACTTTCAGGGAACGTGGACCAGGGACATGGACGGTGTACCCATGTCGCATCCCAACTCACGCTGTACTTTGAAGTCCGAAGCTGTCGGTAATCATAACAGGGCTGTGAATGCCGATCCGGACGGTATAGTCATCAAGGTTGTCACTTATTCAGGGCGTGATGCCGACACCATGCCACCGGTCTGGGTGGCCAAGAGCATGGACGCTGGGGTGGCCATCGGCGCATCCATTGTCTCCCGGGCAACAGCCGCGGAGATCGGTACCCGTGGAGTTAACCGTCAGCCGTGGGCCAACGCCCCCTTTGTGGCCGGTCCTCTGTCCGACTATCTGGAAGCACAGTTCAACTTTTATGGCAACCCGAAGATGACCCAAAAGCCGATCATGGCCGGTCTCAACTATTTTCTGACTCATGAGGCCAGAGGAAGCGACGGAAAGGGACTTCTGGGGGAAAAACGTGATGTACATGTTTGGCTGGGATGGCTTGAACTTTATGCCCATGGAGATGTTCAGGCGATTGTAACTCCGATCGGGCTGCTTCCAAAGTATGAGGACCTAAAGAGGCTGTTTACTGATAAGATCAACAAAGAGTATTCCCAATCACTGTATGATATGCAGTTTTCTCTGTACATTGACAACCTGATCAGCCGGATCGACCTGCAGCAGGCCGCCTGGAGCAAGGAACCGGGCGCCTCGCCGCGATTGTTCACAGTGTATGAAGAACAGAGGGCCGCACTGCAGGCTCTTAAGGCTGCCAAGGGAAGTGTCGTCGCTCCGCAACACGTCAACGCTTAGAACATCGTTTCCGGGCAGAAGCGGAAATCTCTTTTTCTAAAAAATAACCGGAGAACCTGCACAAGGTTACTCCGGTTATCATTCTTTAACAGATCAGGTCCTTGACCCGGGCCTATCACTTCTTGAGCATCTGGATGACCTGGTCACGGATTGCCTCGATACTCATGCCCTGATACGGTATCTGTTCAGAAAGCCCGCCGGCACCGTCTTTCCATGTTCCCATGGCGCCATATTTCGGTGTGTACCCCCGTTCAAGGAGCCAGGTCCCGTACCGGGATCCCAACCCGCTTTTCGTATTCTGGGTTTCAACAACCAGTGCCAGGGGGCTTGCACCGACCGTGGCGAGCATGGTCTCATCAATCACATTGAGCACCGGCTTGTTGATGAGACCGAGTTCGATCCCTTCATCCTTCAGCAGTTCGACCACATGGAGGCAGCGGTACAGCATCTCACCGTAGGAGATGATGTACCCGTCACGGCCCGGGCGGATGATCTCATCGCGGTCACGTTTAAATGTGTAGCCGTTATCAAAGAACCGCTTACCGTTTTCGTCCAGGATAAATGGAGTTCCTGATCGTGTCGAAAAGACGAACCGCAATCCTGCGTCAGCAAATATCGTGGTCAGGATTGCTTTCAGCTGCAGAGCATCGGCCGGAAAATAAAGACGGGTGCGATCGTGTTCGGCGAGTCCGTTGTCCGCAAAGAAGTTGTTGATCCCGAAATGGCAGGTGTTGTCTGCCATGTCATCCACTCCGGAGTGTGAAAAATGTGCCAGTACATTGGCCTGGTTGAGACGGGCCATGGTGATTTCGGAGACAACCATTTCCAAAAACGCAGAAAAGGTGCCGAAGATACCCTGTTTACCTGGCACTGATCCGAATCCTGCGGCAACAGAAAAGTTGTTGCGTTCCATGATGCCGGCGTTGATGTAGACCTTCGGACAGTTTTTGCGGACATGATGCAGACCGCAGGAGCCTTCAAGATCAGAGTCAATGACCAGTACCTTGGAAGCCGGGTCATCAAGTTCTGCAATGAGGTCACTGACGATTTTTCCGAATTCATCGCGATTTTTGGCCCGCTCCGATGTTGAGCCGCGGTAGGTGATTCGGGCAGCTGCGGCAGGAGGTGTTTTGAGGAGTGCCACAGCAGCGTCACAGCCCTTGGCAGTGAGGTAGTCAATAGCCATATCGACCGGGATGACGTCATGCCCCTTGGGGAGCCCTTCGATACCCGGAACACCCGGAGCCATTTTTCGTTGAATCACCACCGCTGTCGGCGCCTGTTTTGCTGTCGCCTGACGAATTGCTGAGAAAAGAGCGTCAACATCTTCACCGTCACAGGTGAGCACATCAAGTCCGTGTCCGGTAAGTGTACGGGTCAGATCAAATCCCGGCATATATGTACTTGGATGCCCGGCTATGGTCACATCGTTGTCATCGAGCAACAACACTAGTTTCAGCTGTCGTGCCACTGCATAACGGGCCGCCTCGGCATCGCCGCCTTCCTGTTGCGAGCCGTCACTGCCGAACATGAACACGGTTTTCTCCGGATGAGCTTCGGCAACACCGTTGACATAGCTCCACAGATGCCCCAGCCGGCCGGAACT